>LVWL01000018.1:0-300000 GCA_002092835.1 Campylobacter concisus
AAAATTTATGTGATTATGTGTTTGGCGTAGAGGTTGGACTTGACACAAATGCCAGAAAAAACCGCAGTGGAACAAATTTTGCGAATTTAATCTCAGAAAGGTTTCACTCTGAAAATATCTGCTTTCAAGCTGAAGTATCAAGCTCAAATTTTTCATTAAATTTAGGTAGTGATGTGAAGATATTTGATTTTGCGATTCGCATACAAAATATCACTTATCTAATCGAAGCAAATTTTTATAGTGGCGGTGGCTCGAAATTAAACGAAGTAGCAAGAGCCTATATCGAAATAGCCAAAAAGATCTCATATTTGCCAGAGTATAAATTTATCTGGATCACTGATGGCTGGGGTTGGCACGATGCTAGAAATAAGCTACAAGAAGCCTATAAGAGTGTAAGGATTTATAACCTTGCAAATTTGCACCTTTTTATAAATGAGCTTAAAAATGCATAACGATTTCAGGCTCATAAATGGCGACTGCTTTAGCGAACTAGCTAAATTTAAGGGAGAGTTTGATCTTATCTTTGCGGATCCACCATATTTTCTTTCAAATGGCGGACTTAGCATCCAAAACGGGCAGATAGTTAGCGTAAATAAAGGCAAGTGGGATGAGGGCACAAATATCGATGAAATTGATGAGTTTAACCTAGAATGGCTCAAACTCGCTAAAAACGCACTTAGTAATAATGGTAGCGTGATGATAAGTGGGACATATCACAACATCTTTTCTATAGGTAGAGCGCTTCAAAAGCTTGATTATAAAATTTTAAACATAATTACATGGCAAAAGACCAATCCTCCACCAAATTTTAGCTGCAGGTATCTAACACATAGCACTGAACAGATCATTTGGGCTAGAAAAGATGAGAAACATAAACACATCTTTAACTACGAGCTTATGAAGCGGATAAATGGGGATAAGCAGATGAAAGATGTGTGGAGCTTTGCTGCGATCACTCCTTGGGAGAAAGCATGTGGTAAGCACCCTACGCAAAAACCACTTTCACTTTTGATAAGGCTTATCTTGTTGGCAAGTAATGAAAATAGCGTCATTTGCGATCCATTTGCAGGTTCAGCAACAACTGGCATAGCCGCAAATTTACTAAATAGAAATTTCATAGGCATTGAAAAAGAGCCAGAATTTATAGATATTGCACTTAAGCGAAAGGCTGAGCTAGAAACGAATTTTATAAAATTTAGAGATAAATTTAGTGATATAAAAATGCTTGAGAGCTTAAAATTTGTCTAGATTTAGATACCTTACTTTACAACGATCCGCGCAGCACTTGCTGCTGCTAAGTCGCTAAGCTCAGTACAAACCGGCAAAGCACTTGAGGTAAAAAGCTTGCAAGAGTATTTATCTAAAAAATAATAAATTTAGGACAGTTTGGCTTATAGCTAAACTGTTTTTAAAGTATTGTTGGAAGCAGTAGATGTCTATGTATGGCATTTTGCCTTGAATTTTAGTCTAGCTTTCATCAATCTAGTAATATTAAAGCTTATGTTTAATATAATCTCACTCAAAAGGAGAGATTATGAAAATTTTAAATGCTTTTTTTACGGGTATTATATTTGCCCTTGCTCCTATTTTTACGTTATTTGTTGGAATTTACAACAACTACTTTTCTTACTATGGCATAAGCGAGTATTTTAATGTTATTTTTGTTGATAACGTGCCTTTCTTATGGCTTTTGCCCGTATTTTTTATATTTGGGTATTGCTTTTTTTACGCGCCTTTTAGAAAAATTTTTAGAGCCTTTTATTTAGTTTTGCTGATAGTTTGTGCTTTTAGTTGGTATCCTGACTTTGGACGCACTTTAGGAGAGAATTATTTTATGAGCAAATCGCTATCTTTAGATATCTCATCAAATTTAAAAAATGAGCAAAAGACTGATGGAAAGATACTTTATGATGGACGAAGAGAAATTTATTTTTTAAGAAGCGATAATAATAAAGTCGTTAAAATTTCAAAGTAAAGTTTTACCTTTATTTAGTTAAAATGGCATAAAAATTTAAAGGTTTAAAATGCGTTTAAAACTCCCACACGTTCCGTATATTTCACATAAAATAGCAATAGATCTTCTAAATTGTGGTTTCGTAAGACTAAATAAAGGCATTGAGCCAATCGTAGCAAAAACAAGTGAAATTTTAACAGTCGATATTCAAAAAGAAAGAGCTTTAGATGAGCGAGTAAATGAGCTTTTGGAGAAAAATGAAGACGAGATGCAAACTATGCAAATTGACCGCAAAAATATGTTTTGGCTCGTTAAAAAGAAGCTCGCAGGCGAATTTGATGTAATCTTAACTCACGAAGATAGATTTAGCAATATCGCTCACAAAGTGCTTGAAACTATTTGGAAGAGCGGCCTTGTTGACTATAATGTATCTGAAAATCGCGTAAAAAATGTGATTTATAACTCAATAGACGAGTACTTAAAAAGCTATGAGAAGATAGAAGATGATGTTTATGAAATGATACAAAATTATAAACATAAGCTAATTCCAGGAACTGATGAATATGATCTTGTCTTTGAGCGTTTGTATCAAGATGAGCTTAAAAAAAGAGGCATGCTTTAATGAAAGCTTACATTTATATTGAAAATGGTGTTTTTTTAGAAGCAAAAGCTTTTGGTGCTCACGGTGAATGTGCTGGCGAGCTCGTTTTTAATACCTCGATGACTGGCTACGAAGAGATCATGAGCGATCCAAGCTATGCTGGTCAGTTTATCGTCTTTACGATGCCAGAAATAGGCATAGTAGGTATAAATGAAGACGATATGGAGAGTCTTAGGATTCATGCAAGTGGCGTTATAATGAGAAGCTACAATGAAATTCCATCAAACTACCGCTCGCAAAAATCTTTGGGAAAATTTTTCGAAGAGCAAGGTAAATTTGGCGTTTATGACGTTGATACTAGATACCTCACAAAGATGCTACGCGATGAAGGTGCCTTGATGGCTTATATCTCAACACAGATAAGTGATAAAGATGAGCTAAAACGCAGGCTTGAAAGTAGCGGGCGTATAGAAAATATAAACTACGTAAAAACAGTTAGTGCGATGGATGAGTATGAGCACAAAAAAGGCGCTTGGGATAGAAATTTAAAGTCATATAAGCCGTTAAAAAGTATTGGCAAAAAGATAGCTGTTTTTGACTTTGGCGTAAAGAGAAATATCTTAAACGAGCTATGTGAAACTGGTCTTGAAGTCATCGTTGTACCACACGATACTAAGGCTGAAATTTTAATAGAAAAATTTAAAAATGGTGAGATAAATGGGGTATTTTTATCAAATGGTCCTGGTGAGCCAAAAAATTTAAAGGCCGAAATAGGCGAGATCAAAAAGATGATTGAGGCTAGGATACCTATATTTGGCATCTGTCTTGGACATCAGCTACTATCAAACGCCTTTGGATACGAGACATATAAGCTTAAATTTGGTCAGCATGGAGCAAATCACCCAGTACTAAATCTAGAAACCAAGGCGATCGAGATAACAACACAAAATCACAACTACAACGTGCCAGAGAGTATCGCAGAAGTAGCTGTTGTGACTCATAGAAATTTATTTGACAATACAATCGAGGGCGTGAGATACAAAGACTATCCGATCTTTTCAGTCCAGCACCACCCAGAAGCAAGTGGTGGCCCAAGCGAGAGTAAATATATATTTAAGCAGTTTTTAGAAATTTTATAAGATGCAAAACATAAACCTTTACATGATTATCTCAGTTGCATTTTTAAGTAGCTTTAGTCATTGTGTAGGTATGTGCAGCGGATTTTTGAGCTTGCAGACTCTATTTTTTAAAGGTAAGAATAAAATAGAAATTTTAATGCTAAGCACACTTTATAGTCTAGCTAGAATTTTTGCTTATGTAGTTTTAGGAGCTTTGTTTGGCGCCTTTGGAGCTGTTATTAGCTTTAGCATGCAAGCAAGAGGCTTGATATTTTTCATAGTTGGCTTAATGATCGCATTTATCGGCATTGCCTTACTTTTTAGAGGTGAGCTTTTAAAATTTGTAGAGAATCAAAAGGCGCTTAATTTTGTAGTAAGAATTGCAAAAACAAGGATTCAAAAGAAAAATTTAACAAATTTTTTATTACTTGGTTTTTTAAATGGCTTTTTGCCTTGTGGTGTGGTTTATTATTTTTTGGCACTTGGGATTTTAAGTGCAAATTTTATTGATTCGGCTTTTATAATGCTTGTATTTGGTCTTTGTACATTGCCAGCCATGCTTTTAGCTAGCTTTGTATTTGGAATTTTAAATGAAAAATTTAAAGACATAATGTTTAAGATCTCAGCTAGCATAATGATAATAAATGGAATTTATTTATCATTTTTAGGATATAGAGCAAATGCCTAAGATAGTTAAAGTAAGAGAGATAATTGTTAATTGAGTCAAAATTTATGAAGTTTGATAAATATAACCAAAAAGGAAGAATAAATGAGCAAGATTCTTAATAATCTAACCGTTCTTATCGTTGAAAATGAGGGAGATGGTAAAAAAATAGTACAAGAAGTTATGCGAGATAAATTCGAAAAAGTTATCACTGCTCAAAATGGCGATGAAGGACTTAAGAAATTTAAAAAATATAATCCAAATATGGTTATAACAGACGTTTTTATGCCTATAATGAATGGTCTTGATATGGCTAAATGCATTAAAGAAATTTCAAAAGATACACCTATTATAGTTTTTAGCACAAATAGTGAAAAAGAAACACTTCTAAAAGCAATAGATGTTGGTATTGATAAATACGTTTTAAAGCCGATTGATCTTGATGATTTTTTAGTTACGTTAGAAAATGTCGCTAAAAATAAGATAGAAACAGCAAATATTATTCAGGTTACAAATGGATATAGTTTTAATAAAATAAAACGTGTGCTTATCAGAGATGGTGTTGAAATTTCTCTTACAAAAAAAGAGCTTGCATTTATATCTTTACTCATAAAAAGACTTGGTACGCTTGTACTTCACGATGAAATAAAAAATGTTGTTTGGGTTGGCGAGAGTGTGACAGAGGCTGCTATTAGGACCTTTGTTAAACGTGTCAGAGATAAAGTCGGTAGTAATTTTATAAAAAATGTTCCTGGACTTGGTTACAAAATAGATAGAAGACTCTCTTAGTAAAAGAGAATTTATATTAATTAAGTCTTTTTATAGTTTTTCTACTCTAAAATAACCGAAAATTAATATAAATTTAACTAGGAGGAAAATTTATGCGACCATCCCAGTTGCTACATTATGATTATAGTGTGGCAAAACTCTTTATGTTCTCCACGATATTTTTTGGTATTGTTGGCATGGCTATTGGTGTTTTGGTAGCTTTTCAGCTTGCCTGTCCTGATCTAAACTATATAGCTGGTGAGTATTCGGCATTTGGTAGATTGCGTCCTCTTCATACTAATGGTATCATTTTTGGTTTTATGCTCTCTGGTATATTTGCCACTTGGTATTACATAGGACAGCGTGTTCTAAAAGTATCAATGAGCGAATCTCCGTTTTTGATGTTCATTGGTAAGCTTCATTTTTGGCTTTATATACTTGTTATGATTCTAGCTGTTGTGACACTTTTTATGGGCGAGAGTACATCTAAGGAGTATGCCGAGCTTGAGTGGCCACTAGATATTGCAGTAGTAATAGTCTGGGTGCTTTGGGGCGTAAGTATATTTGGACTTATTGGTATACGCCGCGAGAAGACACTTTACATCTCAGTTTGGTATTACATTGCTACATTTCTTGGCGTTGCTATGCTTTATCTATTTAATAACATGGAAATTCCAACAAGACTAGTGAGTGGATATGGCTCATGGCTACACTCAGTTTCGATGTATGCTGGCTCAAATGATGCTTTGGTTCAGTGGTGGTACGGTCACAACGCAGTTGCATTTGTATTTACAGTAGCGATCATCGCCCAAATTTATTATTTCTTACCAAAAGAGAGCGGACAGCCAATATTTTCTTATAAGCTTTCGTTATTTTCATTCTGGGGCCTTATGTTTATCTATCTTTGGGCTGGCGGTCACCACCTAATATATACTGCTGTGCCTGATTGGATGCAGACTATGGGTTCGGTTTTTTCTATTGTTTTGATTTTACCTTCTTGGGGTTCAGCTATTAATATGCTTCTTACAATGAAAGGCGAATGGACACAACTTCGCGAGAGCCCGCTTATTAAATTTATGATTTTAGCTTCAACTTTTTATATGTTTTCAACTCTTGAAGGCCCTATCTTAGCTATCAAATCTGTAAATGCACTAGCTCACTATACTGACTGGGTGCCAGGACACGTACATGATGGCGCACTTGGCTGGGTTGGTTTTATGACTATGGCAGCACTTTATCACATGACGCCACGCGTCTTTAAGCGTGAAATTTATTCAAAATCCTTAATGGAAGCTCAATTTTGGATACAAACAACAGGTATCGTTTTATACTTTGCTTCTATGTGGATTGCTGGTATTACGCAAGGTATGATGTGGAGAGCGACTGATAGCTATGGAAATTTACTCTACTCATTTATTGATACTGTTGTAGTGCTTATACCTTATTATTATATTAGAGCTATTGGTGGACTTTTATATTTGATTGGCTTTTTGATGTTTACATACAATATCTACAAATCAACTTCTGCTAAAGCTATTTTGGTAGAGCCAAAAAGTGCAACGCCTATGGGCGGTGCTAAAGCCAATGCGGAGGTGATGTGATGTTTGCTTGGTTAGAAAAAAATCCATTCTTTTTTGCAGTTTGCGTATTTATCGTCATAGCCTATGCTGGCGTGGTAGAAATTTTACCTGACTTTGCAAATAGAGCTAGACCACTTGAGGGTACAAAACCTTATACAGTTTTAGAGCTTGCTGGAAAAAATATATATATACAAAATGGTTGCAATACTTGTCACTCACAGATGATACGTCCGTTTAAAGCTGAGACTGATAGATATGGCATGTATTCGCTAAGTGGCGAATTTGCTTATGATCGTCCGCATCTTTGGGGTTCAAAAAGAACTGGCCCAGATCTTATGCGTGTGGGTAATTATAGAACGACAGATTGGCATGAAAATCATATGTTAAACCCAGCCTCTGTTGCGCCAGGTTCGATCATGCCAGCATATCCATTTTTATTTAAGAAAAATGCTGACATAGAGACTGCTTACGCTGAAGCACTAACTGTTAAAAAGGTTTTTAATACACCTTATGATGAGAAAGATATGCCAGCTCTTGGTACTTTTGAGCAAGCAAATGCTAATGTAAAAGAGCAGGCTGCAAGTATCGTTGAAAGTATGAAAGACGAGCAAGTAAAAAGTGCCTTTGCAAAGGGTGAAATTCGTCAGATCGTGGCGCTTATCGCTTATCTAAATAGCCTAAAATAGGAGTTAGTAATGGACATTAGAGAACTTCAAGCTTATGGCTATTTTATTTTGACAGCATTTTTAGCTATCACTTTGTATGCTTATTTTTTTCATCTTTACAAAAGCGAAAAGCAAGGTAGAAGAAATTATGAGAAATATTCGAAATTAGCCCTAGATGATGAGATTGGAAGTAAAATTTTAGAGCAAAAGGCTACAAAGGAGAGCGTATGCAATGGCTAAATTTAGAAGATAATATAAATTTACTTGCGTTAATAGGTGCCATCTTAATTATCGTACTAACTGTCGTTGTAGCTGGCAAGTATGTTGGTCAAATGAAAGTTAAAAAAGATGAAAGCGTAGAACTTAGCGAGCACAACTGGGATGGGATAGGCGAGTATAAAAACCCAGTTCCATTTGGTTGGGCGGTAGTTTTTTTACTAACGCTTGTTTGGGCGATCTGGTATTATTTACTTGGTTATCCACTAAATTCTTACTCACAAATCGGTGAATATAATAAAGAGGTAAAAGAAGCAAACGCTAAATTTGAAAAAGAGTATGCAAACCCAAGCAAAGAAACACTTCATACTATGGGAGAGAGCGTATTTTTGGTGCAATGCTCAGCATGTCATGGCATCACAGGCGATGGCATTGGTGGCAAAGCTGCAAATTTACAAATTTGGGGTAGCGAACAAGGAATAGTCGATACGATACTAAATGGCTCAAAGGGACTTGATTATCCTATGGGTGAGATGCCAGCAGGGCTAGCTGATGCTGATGGAGCAAAGGCTATCGCAGCCTATGTTGCAAAAGAGATAAGTGCTATAAAAAGTACAAAAAATGAAAATTTAGTATCTATGGGAAAAGAGCTTTACGCAGCTTGTGCAGCTTGTCACGGAGATGATGGCAAAGGCATGGATGGTATGTCGGCTGATCTTAGTAAATATGGTTCAAGTGAGTTTATAGTGGATGTACTAAATCGTGGTAAAAGCGGCAACATAGGTGTTATGCCTAAATTTAATGACGGCAGATTAAATGAGATACAACAAAAAGCAGTTGGCGAATATGTCATATCGCTATCAAAGGGCGAATAATGGAAAATAAAAATAGAAACATCTTTGCTTTAAATGGCATTAGCGGTTATTTGGTGGCGGTTTTGCTTTTGCTATCTATCCTTGGCGTACTTACTTATATTGGTATTGGCTTGCAAAAAGATGTAGCAACCAAACCTTACTTATTAAAAGATGCAAGTAGCATTGAGATGAAGAGCGTTGACAACGCTAAACATGTCATTATAAAGGAGTAGTGATGCTAGGCATAATAGAAAAAGCCATAATCTTGCTAATAGTTGTTGCAGGAGCTATTTGTGCGTGGTCAGTGCTTACATCAAACCACCTTTTTGTAGGCTAGGTGTGAGAAAATTTATACTCATTTTTATATTTTTGCTCTCACAAAGTTTGGCTTTGGGAGCAAATTTTGTGATAAATAATGATGAAATTATAAGCCAAAAAGTAAGTGTAAAGCTAAATGAGATCGGCAGTGAGCTTTACGCAAAAAGCGGTATAAATTTAGCAGTTGGCATATATAAAGATGGTGAGCTAGAAGCTCTTTTTAAAGAGCAAAACCTTAGCTCACCTTATGCTTTTTTACTGCTTATAAAGGATAAAAAGAAAGTAGAAATTTTTGCCGATGCTAATACTTCAAAGCTTTTTAATAAAGGACAAATTTTAAGTGTAAATCCAGAATCAGGAACGATAATTCCTATTTTAGTTTCTAAAAATGGCAAAGATGTCTATAATGCTGCTATATTAAATGGCTACGCTGATATTGCCGAACAAATAGCATCTAACTTAAATTTACAGCTTGAAAGTAGTGTTGGAAATTCAAATAAAACTACGTTAAATTTTTTAAGATTTTTTATCTATGGTTTGGTTGCATTTTTTATAATTGTTATCTTTTATAAAAAGGTAAAAAATGGATAAAAAAACCTTTTGGCCTTATGCTATCGTGCTTAGCTTCATTGCTATCATTATCGCTTGCGCAGTAACGATCATCATAGCACTAAAACATCCAGTCGAGATGGATAGCACTTATATGCAAAGCTACCAAAATGTCGATGAAAACATAACCTTTATCAAAGAGAGTGAAAAACGCTTTGATGAGAAATTTGATCTAAAATTTGAGCCAAATTTTAATACCCTAAATGCCAAGTTTAAATTTCATCTAACTCCTAAAAAAGGAGAAATTTCAGCTTTAAAATATGAAATTTTACTCACTCGCCCACAGACAAATAAAGAAAATAAAATTTTAAGAGCTTCATGGCATGAAAATGATCTAGTAAGTGAAGAAACAAGCCTAAAAGAAGGCAGGTGGCAGCTACTTTTAAGGCTAAGTGACACTAATGATACAAGGTATTATAAATTTGACCTTAATGTCACAAAATGATCTTAAAAATGCAGCTTTGGTATCTGAGAAAGATTTCAAAGCTGGGCTTAAATTTTAATAAACTAATCTTTTGGCTAAATTTAAAACCAAAATACTAAGTTTTTATCAAATAAAACTATAAATCAAATCTCTTTAAATCCAAAATTTAATCCCAAACGCTCGCAAGTGCCGACATATTCTTTAAATTTATAGATTAGTGGATGCCATTTTTGCGTATCTATCTTTTCATCTTTTAGCAAATTTTCATCTACAAAAATGCCTGCAATCTTGCAAGTAACGATGCTAAACCACTCTTTTAACTCTATCTTTTCTACAACTGTTTCTATCTGTATCTTGCACTCTTTTATTCTGACGGTTTTTGCATTTATACCAGGCTCTTTGCTGAGATTTGCCACCTTAAATTTGTCGTGCTCGTAGATGTAGCCAAGATTCTTTTTTTCTTCTGGCACTTCACTATCACCAGTTAGTTTTTCCATTTTTTGCACAGCTTCTAGCAGGCTTTCATCACATAAATTTAGCGTGATATCTGAACCATTTTTGATATTTTTAAAGCCTTGATTTTCAATGCCTATGCCAAGCACCACTGTATTTCCTAACGTCCAAGAAGATGAAAGCACCGTGATATCATCGTTTGCATTTTTATCTTTTGTGGTGGCTAACAAAACCGGAAAGCCGTAGTAAAAACCTTGTCTGTTTAACTCTTTATGCATTTTTGCTCCTTTTTTTGTGATTGTAGCTTTTGGCTCTTTAAGGCTTAAAATTTTAATGTATTTAGATGAAAATTTAAAGCTTTATCTAAGCGTAAAAAGCGCTCTTTTATCAGCATTTAGCTATCATTGCTTAAAAATTCAAGAGAGAAAAATGCATAACCTAAACCAACTTTTTGTCTTTACGAACTCGCGTAAGATTCGTGAATTTAATGCAAGTTTTAATGATGAGCTAATCCCAAAAAGCCTAAGTATCGCTGAGTTTTATAAAAAGGTAGTTTATGTAGATGGTAGGTTTGAGATTGATAGCACCTATGCTTTAGTACTTATGAATAGAGCCTGTGCCAGTGTCAAAAAGGCAAACTCGGTTCTTAAAATTCCAACTGAGTTTTTTGAATTTTTGAAAAATAATGACTATCTTTTTTCATTTTTTAAAGAGCTAGCTATTAGTAAAAAGAGTATTGCTGAGATCAAATTTAACGATATTTACGCTAATTTTGAGGAGCATTTAAACATACTTGAAGATGTTTTAAAAGAGTATGAGAGCTTGCTTGATAGAGAAAATCTCTATGATGATATAACCTTGCCAAAAATTTACTCCATTAATGAAGGCTATATCAGAAGCTTTAGTGAAATTTCACTGCACATAGATGGAATTTTAAGTGAGTTCGAGTGGGAAATTTTAGAGAAAATCTCAAAGCTAACTACGCTAAAAATTATCTTTCAAACTAGTGTTTTCAACACAAAGCTAATCAATAAAATAAAACAGATTTTAGCTATTAGCGAGATTGAAAATTACAAAAAATATGAGCTAAATTTAAAGACAAATGAGCTAATTTGCTTAGAAAATATCAAAAAATTTGAGCCAGTCTTAGAAAAGCGATTTGCCACTAGAAGCCTGCAATGTACCTACGCTATGGCAAAGGCGAGCGAGTTTGTGCGTGATGGAATAAAGCCTGAAAACATCGCTGTCATATTGCCAGATGAGAGTTTTAGTGAAATTTTAAGGCTTCATGATAGAGATAAAATTTTTAACTACGCTATGGGCGAGAGCTTTAAAAATACAAAATTTTATGAGACGCTTTTTTACATTACAAGAGCGATCAATGAAGAGGCAAGGCCGGTTTTTGATCAAAATAAGTGTGAGAGCTACGAGGAGCTTGGCTTTATCTTGAGCACGCTTGGTGTAAATGAAGAGCTTTTTAATAAATTTAAATCAAGCTACTTTGAACTTTGTGACTTTGCTAAATTTAAAGAGTTAATAGACGAGCTTTTAATGCTTGAAAATGAGCCAAGATGCGAAGAGAAGCTCGCGCTTGAGCTTTTTAGGATCGAGAATTTATGCAGGTATTTTAGCTTTAGCTTAAAGCAGTTAAGTGAAATTTTTTTGCTAAATATCTCGCGTCTTAGTATCGATGATGTGGGTGGTGGAAAGATCAGTGTCATGGGCATGCTTGAGAGCCGTGGAATGAAATTTGATGGTGTGATCATAGTTGATTTTAATGATAACTTCATCCCAGCAAGAAGCACAAACGAGATGTTTTTAAACTCGAAAGTGAGGCAAAAAGCAGGGCTTATAAGCTACCTTGAGCGTGAAAATTTGCAGAGATTTTACTACGAAAGTCTTATAAATAATGCCAAAAAGGTCGCCATAAGCTGTGTTTTAAATGAAGAGAGTATTTCTTCAAGATTTCTAAAAAATTTCAAAACAATAAAAGACGAGAAATTTAGTGATGAGGCGTATTTAAAATTATTTTTAAAAGGAAATACAAGCCTAAATTTAAGCGATGATGAGATCATTTTGGAGCATGATTTTTTCACTAAACCGCTATCATTTTCTACACTAAATTTATTTCTAACTTGCCCAAGAAAGTATTATTACGCAAAGATAGCTGGTATAAAAGGAGCAAAAGCCATAGCAACTGAGCCAGGATCTAAGCAAGGAAATAGCGTGCATAAGGCGCTTTATGAATACTACACAAGTGATTTTTATAGACAAAAAAATATATTTGATTTGGCTATTTTTAAAGAAATGCTTGCAAAGCAAGATTTTTCTTCGCTTGAGCTTGAGATTTGGTCGCAGAAATTTAAAGAATACGCAGAGTTTGAAAATGAACGTTTAAGTGCTGGCTTTAGGGTGCTTGAGTGTGAAAAAGATATAGAGAGTGATTTTTGTGATGTAAAGATAAAAGGTATTATCGATAGAATCGATACTAACCCTGATGGTGAGCCTTTTATATTTGATTATAAAACTGGTGAGGCAAATGCGAACTCGCTTCAGCTTGCATTTATGAAGCACTTTATGGTAGTGAGGTAAAAAGTGCTTACTTTGCTCTAAAGAATGAACCTGTGCTTATTAGCTCAAAAAAAAGCGTGGATGATCTAAAGGCTGAGATAGAAAATCTAAAGAGCATAAATAACACTAAGATAAATTTTGAAAGAAAGAGCGGAGCTTGCAAATTTTGCGAGTATGCCATACTTTGTAGGAGAGAGTTATGAAAGATTTTTTAGCCCTAAAAGCAAGTGCAGGAAGCGGGAAAACATTCGCTTTAAGTGTTCGTTATATCGCTTTGGTGCTTAGAGGCGAAAATATAAACGAGGTCATCGCTCTAACCTTCACCAAAAAAGCGGCCAATGAGATGAAAGAGCGCATAATCACAACTTTTTTGGACTTGCAAAACAAAAAAGACGAGCTTGATAAGCTTTGCAAAGAGCTTAGCTTGAGCCAAGATGAGGTCATAAAAAGACGCGATGAGAAGCTTGATAGGTTTTTGCAAAGTGAGCTAAAAATTTATACATTTGATGCATTTTTCTCTGGAATCCTAAAGAAATTTAGTCAAAATTTAGGGCTTAGTCCTGATTACAGCGTGCAAGATAGCTTGCAAGATCTGGCATGGAAAAAATTTGTAAAAGAGGCAAGCAAAGATCAAAAGCTTCTTAGTGAGCTTGCACTCATGATGATAATCTCAAGCCAAAAAGAGGCGAGTTTTTCACAGACTTTGGCTAAATTCTATGAGAGCTTTGGCGGTGAGCTAAAAGATAGTGGTGCAAGCTATCCAGATGATAGCAAGGTAAGAGCAGCACAAAAGGAGATAAGTGAGCATATAGCCTTGCAAAATGGTGCTAGCGATACGGCCAAAAAGACATTTAAAGAACAAAATTTATTTGAGCTTTTTAAAAATAAGGTCTTTGAAAGAGAGAGCCTAGATTACCGCACTTTTAGCAAAATTTATACAAGTGAGCTTGATAGGCTCTTTAACGAGCTAAAAGAGGCGGCAAAAGAGTATATTTTGGAGGTTGAAAGATACAGACTTAGTGGCTTTAGCAAGCTCTTAAATGTTTATAAATACTCAAATTTAGAGCTAAATAAAGAGATAAATGCTCTAAGTTTTGCTGATATAAATAAGCTGGTCTTTAAGCTTTTGGTTGAAAATTTTGATAAAGATGTGCTTTATTTCAGGCTTGATGGCCACATAAATCACCTTTTGATAGATGAGTTTCAAGATACAAATGTGATCCAATATGAGATCATCTTGCCAATTATCAATGAAATCGTTTCAGGATACGGGCAAAACGGGCTTGGAAGCTTCTTTTATGTTGGAGATACGAAGCAGAGTATCTATAAATTTAGGGGCGGTAAAAAAGAGCTTTTCGATAAGCTTGGAGAGAAATTTGAGCAAATTTTGGTGGAAAATTTGCCTAGCAACTACCGCAGTTTAAAGGCTTTAGTGAAATTTAATAACGCTATTTTTGAAGAAATTTATCATAGATATGGACTTAGTTTTGAGCCACAAGAGCCAGCTAAAAAAGATAAGGAGCTAAGCTACAAAGTAAGTGGCGAGTGTCCTTATTTTGAGGTCAAGGAAGATGACTATGGCTACTTGCGTGTGCTAAGTGACGAGGATATCGCGGGTACAGTAGTTTCACAAGTAAAAGAGCTGATCGCTGCTGGCGTAAATGCAAGTGAGATAACTGTGCTTTGCTGGAAAAATAGTGACATCAGCCTCATCTCAGAGGTGCTTAGCGTTGAGGGGATAAAAAGCGTAAATGAAGGCACCTTGGAGCTAAAGCGAACGCCGTTTGTTGCAGCGATCATCGAGTATGCGAAATTTTGTCTTTTTGGTGAAGAAATTTATGAAAAAAATGTAAAAGCACTTGTAAATACAAATCCTAAAAGGCTAAAAATAAAAGCCGAAGATAGTGCGACAAAAAGCCTATTTTATCTAGCAAAAAATTTATATATAAATATGGCTGATGTTGATATTTTAAGGCTTTTTGAGTTAAGCAGTGGCTATAAAAATTTAAGTGATTTTATTTTTAATCTTGAAAATTTTAGTTCTAAAATCAGTCCAAAAAGCAGTGACGGCGTGAGAGTGATGACCGTGCATAAGTCAAAGGGGCTTGAGTTTGCTCACGTGATAGTTTGTGATATGATGAGCAAGGGCAGGGGCGATGACTCAAACTTTATAACAGAATATAGCGAAAAAGGCGAGTGGATAGTAAAAAGTAGAATTTCTGGTAGAGAAAATTTTGACCCTGAGTATGCTGGTGTGTTAGAGCAAATAAAAGAGCTTGAGAAGCAAGAAAATATCAATAAAATTTACGTTGCTTTCACTAGAGCTACAAAGTCGCTTATCATTATTAAACAAGCTGCTCCAAGTGGAAATAGTCCTAGCTTTTTTTCTTTTTATACTAGAAGTGATAAAAGCGAAGTAAACGACTATCTTGATCTAAAAGAGTTTAGCTTTGGCAAAATTTTGCCTAGCAAGAGCGAGCAAAAAGAGGCTACAAAAGATGAAAAAATGCCTGAAATTTTAAAGATAGAAAGGCAAGATGTAGAGGCAAGAGAGCAAAAAACGAGCGGTAAAAATTTAGAGGCAATCTATTTTGGCTTAGCGTTTCACTATTTACTTGAGATGAGTGAAAAATTTGATGAAAATTCGCTTTTAAAAGCCAAGAGTTTAATGCTAAATAAATTTTATAAATTTCTCTCACTTGATAGGCTCGAAGATACCTTTAAACGGGCAAAAATGCTAATAAATGAGCCAAAATTTCTAGAGTGCATAAAAGATAAAGGAATTTACAAAGAGCAGCCATTTAAAGTAAAAAATGAACTAAAACAGATGGACTTATTTTGTATTGGAGAGAGCGAAATTTGTGTGATCGACTATAAAACGACAGATAAAAATATTGAGGAAAATAAAAAACAAGTTGGAGAATACAAAGAGGCATTAAGTAAATTTTATCCAAAGCATAGTATAATCGCCGTCATCTTCTACGCTCTTGATGGAAAAATTTCATATATTGAAGTTTAAATGCTACTTAATTTAAGCTTTATAAAAGCATTGTTTAAATACAATCACAATTCAAAAATTAACTTGGCAAAGGTAAGAAAATGACAAAAATAACAAAGCCAAACGAAGTTAAGCGAGACTGGATCGTTGTTGATGCAGCTGGTAAACGTTTTGGTAGATTGCTAACCGAGGTAGCAACTATACTTCGTGGCAAAAACAAACCATGCTTCACGCCAAATGTAGATTGTGGCGACTATGTTATCATCATAAATGCTTCAAAAGTAGAATTTACTGGTAATAACAAAGCTGAAGATAAACTTTATCACAGACACTCAGGATACTTTGGTAGCGTAAAGAGTGAAAATTTGGCGATTTGATAGCAAATAAGCCAGAAAAACTATTTAAATTAGCTGTTCGTGGAATGCTTCCAAAAACTAAACTTGGAAGAGAGATGATAAAAAAACTAAAAGTTTATGCTGGCAGTGAGCATCCTCATACGGCACAAATAGCTAAAAAAGAAGGAAAATAATTATGGCAAAAGTTTATGCAACTGGTAAAAGAAAAACTGCTGTAGCAAAGGTTTGGATAAAAGCTGGAAGCGGTAAAATCGTAGTAAATGGTATGGATCTTAATACTTGGCTTGGTGGGCATGAAGCTATAAAGCTTAAAGTAATTCAGCCACTTCTAGTTACTAAACAAGAGAGTTTAATAGATATAGTAGCTACAACTTTAGGTGGTGGTTATTCAGCACAAGCAGAGGCTTTAAGACACGGTATTTCACGTGCTTTAGCTGATATGGATGCTGATTTTAGAGCAACACTTAAACCAAAAGGCTTATTAACTAGAGATTCTCGTGTTGTTGAACGTAAGAAATTTGGTAGAAGAAAGGCAAGAAGAAGCCCACAATTTTCTAAACGTTAATGAGTTTTTGCAAGTGCTTTTGCATTTGCAAAATTTAAGTTGTGTAAATTTCAAATTTACATTATTAATTAAATTATGATTTAGAGTCGGTTAAATTTTATTCAGTTAAAATATAACCACTTTAAAATAAATCCTAAGAAAGGAATTCTAAATATGAAAAAGATTGCTTTAGCTATGGTTGCCGCAACAGCGGTTTTTGCGTCTAACGCAGCATATAATTATGAAGTTACTCCAACTATTGGTGGTGTTCACCCAGAGGGAAATCTACGTGTAAAAGACCATAACTTCGTTGGTGTTAGAGCTGCTAGAAATCTTGAAGATTTTTTCTTTGATCAAGTAGAACTTGGTGTTGATTACACTCAAAAAGCAAAAGAAAAAACAGGTAGCTTAACAAGAGAAGGAAGAGTTCTTAGATATCATGCAAATCTTGTAAAAGATATAGTTGATTTTGGACCAGTTAGTCTATATGGCTTAGTTGGTGCTGGTTATGAAGATGTTCCAGCTATTTTTGTTAAAAATGAAGATGGCGGTTTTGGCCAATATGGTTTTGGCTTAAGATATCAAGTAACTGATAGATTTGCTCTTAAAGCAGAAGCAAGAGACGCTATCAAATTTGAACATGCTGATCATAACCTATTCTATTCACTAGGCTTTGGTATCGGTCTTGACTCAAAAGCAGCTCCAGTTGTGGCAGCAGCTCCAGTTGCAGCAGCAGCTCCAGCAGCTACTCCAGTTCTTGATGATGATAATGATGGCGTGCCAAATGATATAGATCAATGCCCTAACACTCCAGCTGGCGTAGTTGTTGATGAAAGAGGATGCGAGAAAGTTATCGTTCTTAGAGATCTAGATGTTAACTTTGCATTTGATAGCTACAAAGTCGGACCAAAATATGCAGCTGAGATCAAAAAAGTAGCTGACTTCATGGGCGAACACCCAGATTATAAAGTTGTACTTGCTGGTCACACTGATAGCGTAGGTGCAGAAGCTTATAACCAAAAACTATCTGAAAAAAGAGCAAAAGCTGTAGCTGATGTTCTTGCTGGCTATGGCGTAAGTGAGGATAAAATTTCAACAGTTGGCTACGGTGAGCTTAAACCAATTGCTACAAACAAAACTAAAGAAGGCCGCGCTCAAAATAGACGCGTTGAAGCTACTTTCAATAAATAATCTTATTATTTAAAGTTACTTCTTTTTGGGGCTTAGTTTCGGCTAGGCCCTTTTTTATTTCTACGGAGAAAATGATGAAAAAAACCATACTTTTTGATTTGGACGGTACGCTTATTGATTCAACTTCTGCTATTTTAAAAGGATTTGATAGAGCTTTCTTATCCCATGGTAAAAAAGAGCCAGACCATAATGCATTAAAGTCTTTGGTTGGTCATCCGCTTGAAATAATGTTTGAAAGACTTGGTGCAAGCAAAAATTTAATTGATAGCTATATAAAAGAATATAAAGCTTGCTACGAAAAAATTTATCTTGATGAGACGGTACTCTTAGATTATACAAGTGAAGCATTGAAGGAGGCAAGTAGCTTTGCTGATGTTGGTATAGTTACTACGAAAACTTCAAAATTTTCTATTATCTTGCTTGAGCATTTAGGAGTTATGAAATATATAAAAACTGTTATTGGAAGAGACGATGTTACTAATCCAAAACCAAATCCAGAGCCAATAAATTTGGCTTTAGATAGACTTAATAAAGATAAAAATAATGCATTTATGGTAGGTGACACCATTATGGATCTAATGGCTGCACAAGCTGCTTTTATTACAGGCGTGGGTCTAACTTGTGGATATGGTCAAAAGAGTGATTTGGAGAAATTTAGTAAACATATTTTCTCAAACCCATTTGAAGCCGTTAGCTTTATAAAAGAGGTTTAATAATCTAGTATCCCCAAACTGCTTATACTTTAAATTAAATTCAACCTAACGTTTAGCTTACTTGGCTATAAAATTTACTCCAAAAATTTATTACCTTTGTTTGCTACAAAATCTTTTTAAAAATATTTATTATGAATTTTTAACATCTAAATTACTTAAATTGATTTTCTTAAAAGCCTACTTTCATATTAAATCTATTTTATTTAAAATATGAAAATTTATCTAAAATTAGCTAATTTTAGGAGATCATAGATTTAAGACCCTAGCCACTTTTAGAGCGCTCGCAAATGCAAAATGCAAGTTGTATCCACCAAGCATACCAGTGATATCTAAAACTTCACCTATAAAGTAAAGCCCTTTTACGCTTTTGCACTCTAAATTTTCATCTAAAAAATTAGTTTTTACGCCACCTTTTGTAACTTCAGCCCTTTCAAAGCCAAATGTCCCAGCTGGGGCAAATTCGTAAGCAAAAAGCCTTTTTATGATTTGTTTCTCTTCATCGCTAAATTCATAAAAGGCTCTATCTTTTAGGCCAAAATTTTTTAAGAACTCTAGCACAAATCTTTTTGGTAAGGGCAAAACCGAGCTAAGTTGCTTTTTGCCATTTATTAAATTTTTCTCACTAAATTTGGGCAAAAAATTTATGCAAATTCGACCCTTTTGCCAAAATAGAGAGGCGTTTAGTATTGCTGGTCCGCTTATGCCCCTATGTGTAAAAAGTAAGTCTCCACTAAATTTATGGCTCTCTTTTTTGCTATTTATCTTTACGTCTGCGTTTAGGCTAACGCCACTAAGCTCTTTAAACCAAAACTCATCTTTTTGCACGCTAAATCCAACAAGTGCAGGCGCAAGAGCTGATGTCTCAATACCAAAATCATTTGCTATTTTATAACCAATGTCGCTTGCACCAAGGGCTTTATAGCTTAATCCGCCACTTGCGATGACTAAATTTCTAGCTCTAAATTTCTCATCTTTTGTCAAAATTTCAAAAATTTCATCTACTTTTTTAGCACCAAGAACTTCTTTGTTGTAAAAAATATCCGCTTTTTGTCTTTTTAAAAGCACGTTTAAAACACTCTTTGCACCTCTATCGCAGAAAAATTGATTTTGCTTTTGCTTGCTAAATCTAAGCTCACTAAAAAATTTCAAAACCTGATCAGGGCTTAGTACCTTTAAAATTTGCTCTATAAATTTTTGCTCGCCAAGGTAGTTTTTAGCGCTTACAAAGCGGTTTGTGATGTTACATTTGCCTCCACCGCTTGCTAGGATCTTTTTGCCAGCGCTGCTATTTTTCTCTAAAATCGCAATCTTTTTACCCTTTAAATTTGCTCCTAAAAATAGTCCGCTAGCACCGGCACCAATAATGATGATGTCGTAGATCAAAACTTCAAACTCTCTTTTAAAGCCGCCTCGCTTGTTAGGCGAGAGTCAAATTTGATTACTTGATTTTTCTCGTTTTTGTAATAATCGACTACACCTTTTTGTCTGTTTAGCAGCTCTAAATTTAAGCTAACTTCAGGACTTAGATAGATGTTCTTAAAAATTCTTGGATCGCTTAGGCTAAAGAGCAAAACAAGCCATATCGCGCAAAGCACCACGCAGATGATGGCTAGTGCTTTAAAACCAAAGGCATGCAATATATACCCACCAAATGCACCTCCAACAAAGCTTCCTAGATAGCCAAATGAATTAAAGATACCAAGGGCTGAGCCTTTTTGTGAGGATTTTACAAATTTTGTTGCGGTTGATTGCATGATGGGCTCGTGAAGGTTAAATCCTATAAAAAATATAGCAACTCCCAAAACGAAGATAAAAAGTGTAAAGCTAATGGCAAAAATAGTGTAGGTTAGGGCAAAAAGTAGCGTACCAGCTATCAAGATGACCTTGCTAAGTCCCTTTCCATCGCCAAGGGCGCCAGCTAGCCCCATAGCCAAAAAGCCAAGTACGGCACCAAGTGTATAGACCTTGTAAAGCTCACTACTTTCGTAACCATACTCTTTTACCAAAACGATAGGGATCACCAAAAATGCGATGCTTGCTAACATCTTTTGCATAAAAGAGGTGAAATTTATGATCATGTAGTCTTTTTGTAAAAAAAGCTTACCAAATGGTACTTTTTCACTTTTAGCACTCACTTTTATCTCCTTTGGCACAACAGTGTAAAGAAGTACAATGCAAAGTAGGCTAAGAGCGGCACTTAGATAAAAGAGACTTGAAAGTCCGTAGTCTTTGGCAAGAAGCGGCCCAAGCACCATAGAAAGTGTGAAACTAAGTCCTATAAAAGCACCCATTATTGCCATAGCTTTTGAGCGTTTTTCTTCTGTTATATAGTCACTTATCATCGCAGTTGCAACTGCTCCGATAGCACCTACACCTTGTAAAAATCTACCAAATAGCATGGTAAAAATATCGCTTGTAAGTGCACAAATTATTGAGCCGATGATAAAAACCAAAAGTCCGATCGTTAATGTTTTTTTGCGCCCTATCCTATCCGAGAGCGCTCCAAAAGGTACTTGAAATATCATCTGCGAGATCGCATAGACGCCTACTATTAGCCCTACTAAAAACTCGTTTGCTCCGCGTAAATTTAAGGCATAAAGGCTAAGCACTGGCAAAACTATAAAAAGACCTAAAAATCTGCTTGCTATGATAAAAGATAGTGGTAAAACGCTTTTTAACATAAAAATTTTCCTTATTTTTAAAAGGACTAAGTTTATCATTTTAACGCTAATTTAAATTTAAAAATTTAATCTACTTTTTTGTAAAATACTCCCAAAAATCAAGGAGCTCTTGCAATGAAAATCGTGCTTGCAACGTCAAATTTGGACAAAGTAAAAGAGATAAAAGAATTTTTAAAAGGCAATAAAATTTATGCATTGAGCGAGATTATCAAGCCATTTGAGATCGTTGAGGACGGCAGTAGTTTTCAAGAAAATGCACTCATAAAGTCCAAAGCCGTCTTTGCAAAGCTTAAAGAACAGGGGCTTGATAATGAGTTTATCGCTCTTAGCGATGATAGCGGCATTAGTGTGGATGCACTTGGCGGTGAGCCGGGGATCTACTCAGCTCGCTATTTTGACCTTGATGAAAATGGTAAAGTATGCGGTAAAAACGCAAATGACGCAAACAATAGAGCAAAGTTAATTAGCAAGCTAAAGGCGCTAAATTTAGAGAGTTCATCAGCACACTATACCGCCTGTATCGCCATTAGCTCGAAATTTGGCGACTACACGACGCATGGCTTTATGTATGGCAAAGCGATAGATGAGGAGCGTGGTACAAATGGCTTTGGCTATGATGCACTCTTTATCCCAGATGGCTTTACTAAAACGCTTGGCGAGCTAGGTAATGAGACGAAGCTTAAAATTTCTCACCGTTCAAAGGGACTTGAGCTTGCAAATTTCGTGCTAAAAAGTCTAAAGAAAAACTTTAGTTAAGCTCTTTTAGTCCTTTGTTGGCTCGCTCTAAAAGATCCCGTGCGCGAGGATTTTGCTCTTTTCCATTTAAAATTTCAAGCACTTTTTTGTAGTTTTGGGTAGCTTCGTCCTTTTGATTAAGCTTTGCTAGGTCGTTAGCAAGCTCTACTAAGAGCTCTGATCGCACAAGCTCGTTGCCACTTAACTCCGGCGTGATATCAAGTAAATTTAGCGCTAAAAGGTGGTTTTCGTGGGCTTTGTCAAAGTCATTTTTTAGGTAGTAGGCGCTAGCGATGCCTTTTATACAGATGAGTTCGTCGTTCATTGGGGCATTTGGCGCGTTGTCATAAATTTTTAGAGCTTCTTGAAAATTAGCAAGTGCTTCGTCGTATCTGCATAGCGCCTTTTGTGCCGCACCTAGGCTATGATAAGAGCGAGCTAGTAACAGCTTGTCGCTAACGTTTGCCGCAAGCTCTAGGGCTCTTTGTGAGAGCTCTAACGCTTTTTGTGGCTCTTTATTTACCATGCAAATACTAGCGCTATTTATGAGCGAAGTGATCGCCTGCTCGGTGTTGCCCTCTTTTAAGCAGACATCAGTCGCTTGCTCGGCTAAATTTATGGCTCTCTCCAAATTTCTATCGCTTTTATAAAACTCCCTCACACTCTCTTGTATTGGCTCGTCACAGCTACTTGCAAAGAGGCAAATAGGCGCTAAAAATGGCAAAATTTTCTTCATGTTTTTACCTTTAAATTTTACCTTATTTTACCTTTTAAAGCGAGAAATTTATATTAACTTTGTTAAAATCACTAAAATTTTAAGGAGCCAAAAATGTCAAATATCTTAATCATCGGAGCAGGTGGCGTGAGCCAAGTCGCAACCGTAAAATGTGCGATGAACTCGGACGTTTTTACAAATATCACCCTTGCAAGCCGCACAAAAAGCAAGTGCGACGCGATCGCTAAGTTTATCAAAGACCGCCTAGGCGTGCAAATCGACACCGCCCAGATCGACGCGGACGACACCGACGCGGTCGTAAATTTAATCAAAAAAACGGGCGCCGAGCTGCTACTAAACGTCGCGCTGCCGTATCAGGACCTAACACTGATGGACGCGTGCTCTCGCGCCGGCATCCCATACATCGACACCGCAAACTACGAGCACCCCGACACGGCAAAATTTGAATACAAGCTGCAGTGGGCGAAGGACGGCGAGTTTAAAGCCGCAAACACGATGGCGCTGCTAGGAAGCGGCTTTGATCCGGGCGTGACGAACGTATTTTGCGCCTACGCGCAGCAAAATTTATTTGACGAGATCCATGAGATCGACATCCTAGATTGCAACGCGGGCGATCACGGCTATCCGTTTGCGACGAATTTTAACCCAGAAATCAACCTGCGCGAAGTAAGCGCAAAGGGCCGCTATTGGGAGCGCGGCGAGTGGAAAGAGACCGAGCCGATGGAAATAATGTTCAAATGGGACTACCCGAAAGTCGGCGTCAAGGACAGCTACCTGCTCTACCACGAGGAGCTTGAAAGCTTAGTAAAAAACATCAAAGGACTAAAGCGAATCCGCTTTTTCATGACATTTGGGCAGAGCTATCTCATGCATATGAAATGCCTAGAAAACGTCGGCATGCTGCGCATCGACGAGGTAGAGCATAACGGCGTGAAAATAATTCCGATCCAGTTTTTAAAGACGCTTTTGCCTGATCCTGCGAGCCTCGGTCCTCGCACGAAGGGAAAAACTAACATCGGCTGCGTGATACGTGGCTTAAAAGACGGCAAAGAGCGCCAGGTCTATATCTACAACGTCTGCGACCACGAGGCTTGCTACGCCGAGACGGGCGCGCAGGCCGTGAGCTACACGACGGGCGTGCCTGCGATGATCGGCTCGATGATGGTCGCAAAGGGCATGTGGAGCGGCAAAGGCGTCTTTAATATGGAGAATTTCGACGCCAAACCTTTCATGGATGAGCTAAATAAACAGGGCTTGCCGTGGGAGATGATCGAAATGAAACCGGGCGAGAGGCATGAAGTAAAGTAAGATTCTTATAATATACTTGTAATTTAATTTTTTGAACTATATAAACTCTAAAGGAGAAATATGAAACAAAATAAAATATACGAGTATGATGTCGCACTCTCGTTTGCTGGAGAAAATAGAGAGTATGTATAAGAGGTTGCTGTTTTCCTCAAAAACTTTGGTGTAAAAGTATTTTATGATGATTTTAAACAAGATGAAATTTGGGGTAAAAATTTATTTGAATACCTTCAAGATATCTATCAAAATAAGGCTAAATATACAATAGTTTTTATTTCTGAGCATTATAAAAATAAAAAATGGACTAGGCATGAATATCGATCTGTTCAAGTAAGAGCACTAAACGAAATAGAACAAGAATACATACTTCCTGTTAAATTTGATGATACAGAATTGCCTGGTCTTAATGGAAATTTGGCATATATAAGCGCCAAAAACAAAACACCAAAAGAGATAGCGGATTTTTTTATTAAGAAAATTGGATTAGTTTTTAATCAAAGATGGTGGGGCAAATGGGAACGAAGTAGTATTGTGCTTAGCAATACAGGCTCTTTGCTTATAAAAGACGTAAAACAAAATGGTTTTATTTTTGATTTAATAGTTCAAAATGGAGCATATTTGGGTATATTGGAAAATGAATATGCCAAATTTATATCACAAAATGAAGCTATATTTGAAGAAGGCGAAAGTAAAATTAAATTTGTGAAAATAAAAGATGGAATTCAAATAGAGCCGATAAACTGTCAAAATTTGTGTGGCATAGGTACATATTTCGACAGTATTTATGAATTTCAAAAGGATATTTTTACATTTTATGGCAACATCATAGATGATTTTGTTTTATCAAAAATATATGCATTAATCACTAAAGATAAAAAACATGATTTAGAAAATTATAGTCCAGAATCCAAATGGGAAGATTTTCTAAAATGCTTTGGTAGTAGCAGTGCGTACATTGATAATCTTGATGACTTTAAAGCAACTATAATTGACGCATTTATTCCAGGATTTTATAGTGACTATGCTACGATTTTAATGGTAGATGATAATAAAGAAATTTGGGGCGCCTACTCTGATGTAGAAAAAGTATACTACTTTACAACAGAACAAAGATACAAAAATAAAATTCCAAAAACTATAGAAAATTGGGCAAGTCGTTTCAAGACAACTGATATAATTTATTTGGATTAAAAGGAATTTGAGGTTCATAGCAACAAAATTTAGCTACTTTTTTTCACAACTAGCGCCCCCCCCAAAAAAACACCTTACGCTCGAATACGCTGCCCTTATAGGCTCTTCAATACAGTAGTGGCATCCTTGCTTTTTGCTATTTTTTGCATGATACTCGCGGACGTTTTCTGCGGGTACGCCGTGAACGATGTCTTGGATAATAGCTCTGTTTGTTTGGCTAAGCGTGCTCGCGGTGTATTTTAATAAATAAATTTAGTCTTGCGGGTTTGGCTCAAATTTTGGTCAAATTCGCAAATTTTCGGTCGCCAAAACCAAAAATCAAATTTAGCGCCGGCGGGCCTAGCCAAATTTTACTTTTTCTTATTTTCGCTTTTTTGTGCACTTAGCGCTTCAAATTTCTGCTTTAAAATTTTAAAAATTTCGTGTTTTGAGAGCTCGTATTTGTCGTATATCACGGCGTCATCGTCGCCAATAGGCTGCATGAGGCCATCAGCCGCGTCGCGATCTAGCTTTCCTCGTTTAAATCTTACGTTTAAAACGTCGATTTTGCGCTTGGCATCGACCATACGAACGCCGATCTCTTCGATATCTTTAAAATAAAATTTCGCATTCTTGCCACCTTTTTGTATGAAAAATCCGTCATCTTCGATTTTTCGGCATCACAGAATAAGAAACTAGGATAAGGAGGTAACTTCGGCGCAAGCTAACTTACTGGCGCCGAATTTGAAAGTTATTTTATCACTGCTTCAAAGCTAATATCTACATCTGGATAGCTTTTTCCGCCATGAAATGGTTTGGCAGCAGCAGCAAATTTATCAAAGCTCTCATTTAACTTCAAATCATTTACAAGATCAACTGAAAATTTTGCCATTAGCTTGCCATTTTGTACTTCATATTTTGTTTTAAAAGTTTTTGAATTGCCATTTATGCTAAGCTCAACATCCATTTCTCCAGCCTTATCGTCGCCATTTACTGCTACGATCTTGCCATCTACTGCCTTGCCATCGAAAATAATGCCAATCCTTTTATCGCGGTCAGGCAGCTTTGTGTCGATATCTTTTGGCTCTAGCTTAAATTCAAAGCTCTTTAAAAAATCAGCAAAATTTGCATTTTCTTGACTTTTAAAATTTATCGTTTTAAAAGTACCTGGTACGGCTGTCTTATTTGCTAGCTTGTAGCCAGTAAATGTTACCTTTGGTTCACCTTCTACGCTAAATGCAAGAGCTGAAACTGCAAAAAATGAAGCTGCTAAAGCAACAGAAGTAAGTTTGTTCATAAAGAATCCTTTTTATAATATTGATAATAAATATCGCAAATTATATATCCACTTACTTCAAAAAAGACTTAAAAACTCTTTTTAATTAATGAATAAATTTTTAATATCTTTTTATTCTGGATCATCACTAAAATCGTTATCCCTAAAGATCGCATAAAAATTTATGAGCCAAAAAACAAAAGCGATTGCTATGAGCATTGCGGGCAAATGAATGTAAAAGCCACTCCAAAAATAAGCCAAAATTCCTCTACTAATGCCAGCTAAAAGAACTAAAATAAAAGCAATCCTACTAAGGCGTAAAAACTCAAGTTCTTGTCCGCTGTGACGAAGTCCTGCGACATTAAATATAAGCATCACGCTAAAAATTACCGCATTTATCGCTATTAGATGTATAAAATTTGTCTCAAGATGGAGTTCAAAAATGCCGCTAAAGCCGATACCTAAAAACCCAATCGCTAAAAATAGTTGCATAAAATAGTATAAAAGCACAAAGCTATGCCTAAAAAGCTCTTTATAGTGCCACTCTTTAAGCTTTGCAAGTACCGCACTTCCACAAGCTATCGCAGCATAATAGACACCTAAGCTTGCTTCAAAAAATATATTTAAAAGTAAAAAGGCACAAACGCAGCAGATAGCGATATTTTTATAGATAAAATTTGGCACAAAAACAGCTTCATCCATACCTTTTTCTCTTTTTAGCGCTTCTTTTCCGAGTACGACACTAACGCGGTAAGAGATTAGTAAAATAGCGATTACGTGGATAAAAACTTGTAAATTTAGAAATTTTTCATTGCCACTTATTAGATAATAAATTTCAAAGCTTAAAATGCCAAACAAAAAGCCAAGTACGCCAAATTGATCATCATTTTTATCTCGCCAGATCATATAAACACAAAGCAAAACCAAGTAAAGCCAAAAAAGAGTGATAAAACAATGTGCTAAAAATAGGCTAAAAAATGCCAAGATAAAGCTTGTAAAAAAGAGTGAAAATAATATATAAGCATGTATTTTTAAAGATGCTTGAAAATTTGTCCAATCAGTTAGTCCAGTTAGCAAAAATCCAGCATAAGCAAGCGCTAAAAAAAGTTGCAAAAATATAAATTTATGCAAGCTCACAAAATCAGTTGGAGTAAAAAACACACTAGCACCAAGCACCGCACAGGCGGCGCTCATTAAGAAAAATATCCTCATAGGATGAGTAAAAAAGTTATTAATCATAATAAATTTGCCCTTTGAAATTTTCATCTATCATCTTGCTAATAAACGTAAAATCACGATCTTTGAAATCTTTGTCTATTTCAAGTTCTCTTTGTATGACTGCACCTTTACTTGATAGGAAATAAATTCTATTTGACATCTTTACAGCCTCCATTCTATCGTGTGTGACAAGAACCACACTCATACCTTCGCTCACTCTTTGGCCAATAATCTCAATCAAAATTTCTTTCATATCATAATCAAGTCCAGAAAAAGGCTCATCCATCAAAAGTAGATCAGGCTTTGTCACGACCGCTCTTACGAAAGCTACCCTTTGCCTCATACCGCCGCTTAGCTCGCTTGGGTATTTTAAAGTGTCCTTTTGGCTTAATCCAACCTTTTTAAAAAGCTCTAAAACAGCGTTAATGTCTGGTTTATCCATAACTAAAAGCACATTTTCAAGAGCATTTTTCCATGTTAGCAGGCGATTTTCTTGAAAAAAGTATGTAGTCTTTTTAAAGTTATTAAAAATTTTTCCTTTTCTAGGCTCATTTAGTCCGCTAATAAGCCGAAGTATCGTTGTTTTGCCACATCCTGATGGCCCAAAAAGCGTCACCACTTCGCCACTTTTTACATTTAGGCTAAAATTCCTTACGACCTTATCTCTTAAAATTTCATACTCTACGTTTTTAAGCTCAAGCATCATCTTCTCCAAGGCATCAAAGCTATTTTTAGTGGCTCAATGATGAGGTATTCAAAGAGCATGATAAGAGTGATACTTAAAAGAACATATGCCATTACCTCGGTTGTTTCAAGCATTGCTCTTGCATTTGCTATCTTTGCTCCCATGCCGTTATTTGCACCTAGTAGCTCAGCCATTATCACTATCTTTACGCCCATTGCGACAGCTACGCTAATAGAGCTTATTATGTAGCTTGTAAGATGCGGGATGTAAAGGTGTCTTATCTTTTTTAAAATTCCTAGATTATAAGCGTCAAACATCTCTTTTAGCTCCTCATCTACGCTACTCATAGCAACTGCTGAGCTTGCGAAAGTAAGTGGTAAAACGGTTATAAAGATAGTAAAAACGGTGCTAAAATTTCCAAATCCAAACCAAAAAATAGCAAGCACTATCCAAATAATCGGCGGCATTGACAAAAGTAATGTAATAACAGGCTTTAAAAAGGCCGCAAAACTTTTAAAGCTACCTGCTATTAACCCTAGAAATATACCAAAAAATGTTGCCGAGCAAACTCCGATCAGTGATCTGCAAAGCGTTATATTTATCTCGCTGTTTTTATAATCTTTTAAAATTTCACAGGCTTTTAAAAATACATCTTTTGGTGGCGGAAGCAAGAGTGGGGAGCTAAACTCGCTTCCCACTTGCCAAATGGCTAAGATCAAAAAAACTACGGCAAATCCGCTAAATCCGCCCCAAAAATAGTCAATTATTTTTAAAAAGCTTGAGCGATCTTTTTTAATGCCATCGATTAGTATCATAAAAATAGACCTTTATCTGGCATCTTACCGCCTAGAAATTTTGGATTAAACTGATAAATTTCTTCAAAAAATGCCATGATCTCATTTTGCAGTTCATTTGCTTTTGTCACTGTTAGATTTGCCTTGTCAAAAGCATTTGCAAGTGCTACTTCTGGAGCTGGCAAGTAGCTTGAGCCTATCTTTGCTGCACTTTGCTTGTTTTCAAGTATCCAAGAAAGTGCATTTTTAAGATCACTATGAAGCGTGTCAAATAGACTTAAGTTTTTCTCGTAAAAGCCTCTTTCTACGATAATGCCAGCCATTGGGATTATCGGTTTTGTACCAAAACTCTCGCCCCAAATTTTTGGAAAATCAACTGAATAATGCACACTAACGCCTGCTTTTTTACCACGCAAAATAGTCGCTTCACCAAGAGGTTGTGGGACTATTAAAATGTCAAAATCTTTTTGTAAAAATAAAAGCAGAGCTTCAGGTGGCGTTGCTGTATAGGTGATGTCTATCTTGCTAACGTCTATGCCTCGCTTCTTGCAAAGCGCTCTTAAAACAAGATCAGGCATGTCGCCTCGAAATGGCATGATGAGCTTTTTGCCTACAAAATCCTCTAAATTTTTAATCTTTTCATCCTTAACCATAGCGTTCATAACGCCAAGTGTAAGTAAATTTAACATCGCAAAATCAAGCCCTTGATTTCTTAAATTTGCAGCGACATTTGATGGCGACATCGTGACCTTGATATCTCCGCTAGCTACGCCTGCACGAAGCTGATCTGGTGTTTTCCATATATTTAGACTTACATCATAAGTTTTATTTAACTCGCCTTGCAGCGCAGCAACTGCCATTATGACACTTGGGATCGCTGGTGCGCCCCACATAGTAAAGCTCTCTTTTGCAAATAAATTTGGTGCAAATGCGCTAACGCCTAAAGCTGTGCTAAGTCCTAAAAATTTTCTTCTATTTAACATCTTTTTCTCCTTTAAAAACTGCTGTGAAAGCTAATGAAAAATGTCCTGCCAGGGGCATGAACGACTACTGGATCAAGGGCTGCCACGTGATCGCCACTGATAAATTCTGCATAATCTTTGTCAAATAAATTTGCTACGCCAAATCTTATGCCAACTTTGTTTTTAAACTCTACGCCGCCATAAAGATCGAGCAAGCCAAATCCTTTTGCCGCCTCTTTTTTATCGATGCCCAAGCCATTTTGCTTGCTAAAATCACCTCTAGTTTGCTTTGAAACTAGCCTTAGTGCGGTGCCAAGATTATAGCTGCCAAAGCTTGCATAGTCTTTGTAGTCAAATGCAAAATTTGCCTCAAAAGGCCTTATTTGATAAAGTGGTCTGCCATCAGTTTTGTTTTGTCCGTAGTTGTAGTAAAGTGAGCTTTTTAAGCCAAAATGTCTTGCAAAGCTATATTCTGTATTGAAATTTACACTATAAAGCGTTGCATCAACGTTTCTTGAGATGACGGCATTTTTGTTTAGCGGCATGGCAGCTTTTGAGTGGCGTCTATCAAAAATGATCAAATTTTTAACGCTATCAGCGATGAAATGTCCTCCAAAGCTAAATGCATCTTTGTTTTGAAGCGAGTTTAGGTATTCTTTGTAAAACTGGCTGCCAAATTTAAAGCCAAGAACCGCTCTGTTGTGTCTTTCTGGCTTTAAATTCGGATTTGCTATCCAGCCGTTATCGCCTGCACCATAAAGTGCGTTAAAACGCTCCATGTTGCTTGGCAAACGAGATAAACTTTCAAGTTTTGCAAAGTAGCTATCCTTATCGTTTGGCGTAAATTTATATTTTAGGCTTGCACTAAAAGCGTCTTTTTTGATCTTATCGCTTACGTCTTCACCGTAAATTTGGCGAATTAATTTGCGAGTGGTATTAGGTGCGATCGGATTTTGCACAAAAAATTTAGTGTCGATGCCATTTAATTTACTTCTTTGCTCTTCATATTTTAAGGCAAGAGAAGCTTCGTTTGCTTCATTAAATTTATAAGCAAGTGTGTCAAAGAGCATAAATTTATCATTTCTAACATCAGCAAATCTGTATCCGTTAAAGACCCAGTTATTGCCTTGCTTCATGTATCTTTTGCCGTCATGTTTATCTTTTTCAAAGCCAGCGCCTATTTGATTGTGAAAGCTTGCAAAGTCAGCGTCATACTTTAAATTTGCCTCAAATATATTTCTCTTTAAATCCACTTTTACATTTTGGGTGGCATCTCTTAGATGAAAATTATCAGCTTTTCGCTCAACCTTTTTTAGGATAAATTCGAAATTTAGCGTATTTGAAAGATCTTCTTCGCCTAATCTAATATTTAGCTTGCCAACTTTTCTTGTCGTTTTAAGGCATCCATCACGTGCTCTGGCTGCTTGTCTTTATCGATATTATCCCTTAAAAACGTAAGTCTAAGCTCGCTAAGATCATTTGGCACGAAGCCTAAGATAGCGCTTTGACCTTGTCTATTGTAGCCATAGTTCCATCTTTATAATTATTTGCTTTGGTGAAATTTGCATTTAAGATGGTGTAAAAATTTGCGCCACGATATTTAAAAAGTGATGAATTGTAAAAGCTTTTGCCATACATTCCAGCCGAGATATGAAACATATCAGCTGAGTTATCAAGCAAATTTGTAACAAATGGGTATTCGCCTCTTTGAGTGCGGTCAAATTGATTTTCCACAAAGGCACTTTGTGCAACGTTTGGCGTGATGACTGGTGGCGGTACAAATTCTCTAATAGGCTTTATAACGTCTAAATTTGCTTCATTTGCTAGAAGCAGTGATGAAAGAACTGCTAGGCTTAAAATGGGCCTCATGTAAACTCCTTTTTAAAGATATAATTATGATTTCTTTTATCAGAATTGTAGTAGCAAAAGCCTTTATAAAAGTTGATGTAAGTCATCCTTTAAATTTTTAATCCACATTTACGAGCTTATTGTAGATAAAATGCTTGATTTTATTTTTGCAAGAGTAGCTAAATGGTGTAAATTTAATGTGAAAAATGTATAAAATTTTAAATCATAGGTTGATTTAATTATGCTCTAAAATTATTAAGCCTATCTCTTAGTTCTTTTGAAATGGTAAATTTTGAGAGTTCATATTTATCAAAAATGATGATCAAATCATCACCAAGTGGTTGCACTAACCCAAAGCAAGCATCTCTATCAAGACGGTTTTTCTTAAATTTTACGCTTAAAGTTTCGACTTTTTTCTTATCGCCAAAACTTTTAATGGCGATTTCGTCGATATCTTTAAAGTAAAATTTTATACTTTTTGAGCCTTTTGTGATGATAAATCCATCATATTCAATACGTAAAAAGTTGTTTTGAAAAATTTTTCTAACACAAAAGAACGCTGAGAGAGCGCCAATGATGATGCCAAAGAGAGACGCTGTGCCAAGAGCTAGATAAAAGTAGCCAATGATGCTAAATATAAAAAGTCCAAGCCCAAAGGCTAGCGCCCAAAATACATCTTTTTTACTCTCTTTTGTTATCATCATTTTTCCTTTTAAGCTAAAATTCCAGCACCATTTATCGCTTGGCTGCGCTCTTTTGCATAAATTCTCTCGCCATTTATCACGTCATATTTCCAGATCGGCGCATTTGCCTTAAAGTCCTCGACAAACTCGTTTATAAGCCTTAGCGCGACCTTTCTTTGAGGGCTCACAACGCCTGCAACATAAGAGCTTGTATGCACGGCCACATCACCTTTTGAGTGAGCAAAGAGTACGTAGGCATTTTCTTTTTTGGCTCGCTCCTGCCAAGCATCTAGCCATTTTTTAAGGATCGGCTCATAGATATCAAAACTAAGCGCCGAAATGCCGCCTTCTTCTCTTACGATCCCAACAAAAGTGATGAGCGCACCGCAGTTTTTATCTTTAAAGCGTTCATACCACTCGTTTGTGATGCTTTGAACGTCCAAGCTTCCATTATAAATTTGCATCTTAGCCCCCGCAAACTGGCGGTAAAATAGAAATTTTATCGCCTGATTTAAGAGCGAAATTTATATCACTTACGATCTCGTCATTTACAGCCACAGCACAGATATTTAGCCACTTTTTAAGCTCCTCTTTCTCGCTTAAAACTGCCTTTACCTCGCCTAAATTTTTTGCTTCTACTTTTATACTATCAAGCCCGATAGGCCCAAGAAATTCGATCTCTACCACGTTTTATCCTTTGAGATTTTTGCTGATTTTACTTAAAAATAAATTTAGATATACTTATTTAAAAATTTAAAAAGCGAACAAAAATGAATGAAATTTTAAAGAGCATAAAAACCCCAGCTTACGTCTGCGAAGAGGCCAAAGTACGTAAAAATTTAGAGCTTTTAAGGTACGTAAAAGAGCAAAGCGGAGCTAAAATTTTAGTAGCACTTAAGGGCTTTGCATTTAGCGGTGTGATGGATATGGTGGGCTCTTATCTTGACGGCGCGACTTGTAGCGGACTTCACGAGGCTAAATTTGCAAACGAATACGTAAAAGGCGAGATTCATACTTATAGTCCAGCCTTTAAGGATGAGGATTTTGATGAAATTTTAAAAATTTCAAAGCACATTACATTTAACTCTTTTGCGCAGTGGCAAAAATTTAAAGGCATTGCCCTGCAAAACGGCATCATCTGCGGCCTGCGCGTAAATCCAGAGGTCTCGCTAGCCCCGACTGACAGCTACAACCCATGCGGTAAATTTAGCAGGCTTGGCATCACGAGAGCAAATTTCAAACCTGAGTTTCTTGATGGCATTAGCGGGCTTCATTTTCACGCGCTTTGCGAAGAGAGTGCGAGTAGCTTGCAGACCGTGTTAGAGGCATTTGAGGAGAAATTTGGCGAGTTTATCCCAAAGATGAAATGGATAAACATGGGCGGAGGACATCACATCACGAGGGCTGATTACGATGTGGAGCTACTTATAAAGATAGTTAGGCGCTTTCGCGAGAAATATGGCGTAGAGGTCTATCTGGAGCCTGGCGAGGCCGTGGGCTGGCAGACTGGCTTTTTGATAAGTAGCGTGCTTGACATCGTGCATAACGAGAAAGATATCGCCATCCTTGACACCTCAGCCGAGGCGCACATGCCTGATACCGTGCTCATGCCTTACCGCCCAGCAGTTAGAGGTGAGAGTAAAAATGGCAAATTTGCTTATAGATTTGGTGGTAATACCTGCTTAGCTGGCGATATAGTGGGTCTTGAAGCGGACGATGCGGAGTATAAATTTGATAGCGAGCTAAAAATTGGTGACCGAGTCATCTTTGAAGATCAAATTCACTACACTATCGTGAAAAACACGACATTTAACGGCATAAAACTGCCTGATCTTCTTCTTTTAAAAGAAAATGGCGAGATAAAAATGATCCGCGAGCTAGACTACGAAGAGTATAGGCGCAGGAACTAGAATTTTGCTTTTTTGAAGGTAAATTTGGCTTTTTAAATTTAAGATAGGTCAAATTTATCTACCTTGCAAATTTTGCTAAAAGGGCTTTGAGCTGCCTAAATTTAAAATTTATCTTGAAGCTATTTTCGTTTTCAAAATTTAAACTTATTAATTAAATTTGGCAAATTTAAAGCCCGATTACGAACTCCAAACTGATTTAAATTTATTATCTATAAAATTTAGCTCAATACTTTTGTAAAGCTATCTTGGCTTACTATCCTTTTTAAATTTAGTAAATTTCTAACTTTATCAAAAAGTCACAAGCCACCTTAAATTTAATACCCATAAATTTTGGCAAATTTATCTATCTTTGAGCTTTTTTGCCAGTTGTATTCGGTTTCATTTGCAATATTTTGAGCTAATTCTTTACCAAAATGGTCACTTATGAAGCCAAGAGCCATATCCATGCCAGCGGCTACACCTGAGGCGGTGTAGAATTTATCATCTTTTACCCACCTGGCGTGTGATTGCCATTTTACGGCATCACGGCACTGTTTTACCCATTCAAACGACTTTTTATTTGATGTGGCTTTTAGCCCATCAAGCACTCCAGTGCAAGCTAGCAAAGCTGAGCCAGTGCAGACACTAAGGCAAAATTTTGAAGCCAAAACACACTCTTTAAGATGTGATATAAACTCGTTGTCTTTTACTAAAATCCTTGTGCCCTGACCACCAGGTACCAGCAAAATACTATTTTTTGGTAAAGTGACCAGCTTTTTTGTTTTTACTTCAAAGCCTTGCTTACTTTTTATTGCTTACCATTAAACGATACAAAATTTAGATTTATTCCAGGTACTCTTGCTAAAAAACTCTACAGGACCCATGAGATCAAGTGTCTCGTAATCATCAAAAAGAAGACAAAATAGATTCATCGCTCTGCCTTTTGGATAGAAATTTCAAAAATACTTTGATATTTTAGTTTAAATTTTTAAGAAATAAAGGGGAAAATATAAATTTTGAAAGAATTTTTATCTAAAAAATTGAGATAACTGAAAATTGTTTTTAAAATTTAGATAATAAATTTTTAGGTATATTCTAGTAAAAAATTAACAAAACTTAAATATATTTTATCAAATTATTAGTAATTTTTTTTACTAAGGTTTACTTGTGATTAGCTCTGATATAATAACAACTAAAACAGCATAACTATGTGATTTTAGCATATTTAACTAAAAGCTCAAATCATTAAGTTTTATGCAAATAAAGGAATAAAATGACGAGAATTCTTACTCTACTTTTTACATTGTCTGTTGCGGCAATGGCCATTGAGGGACCAACTGGCGTCAATCAATTTGACAGCACCATTTGGGCAGCACAGAGGATAGAAAATATCAAGCCTTATGAGCATAGCTGGGGTCCGATATTTACTTTTATCCAAGGTAATGATTATTTTGCAATAGCAGCACTTTCTATCATTTTGGCTGTTATTGGAGCATTTGCATTACACTTTTTAATCATTGGACCAAAACATTTTAGTCATGATGGTAAAAAGGTATTTGCTTTTTCATTGATCATACGTATAGCTCATGGTTTGGCAGCTATCTCATGGATCATTTTAGTGCCAACTGGTATCATCATTATGTGGGGTGCAGAGCTTGGCGGTGGAACATTTGTGCGTTTCTGTAGATATTTGCACGATATAGCAACTGTGATCTTTGCTGTTTCTGTGCTTCCTATGTTATTTACCTGGACAAAGAGAATGCTTCCGGCAATTTATGATATCAGATGGATGATGATAGTTGGTGGCTATTTATCAAAGAAAAAGAGACCTGTTCCGGCTGGTAAATTTAATGCTGGTCAAAAAGCATGGTACTGGATCGCTATCCCTGGTGGTATCGTTATGATAATTACTGGCGCGATTATGTATTTCTTAGACTTCAAAGAGCCAGCAGTTGCTTCTTGGTTTGGTCTTACACAAATTGATCTTTTAAGATACAGCGTAATTATCCATAACTGTCTTGGCATCGCATGTGCAGTATTTTTCTTAGTTCATATTTATATGGCAGCTATTGCTATTCATGGTGCTATTTGGTCGATGATTACTGGATATAAAGAGGAAGAAGAAGTTTATGTTCTTCATCACTACTGGTATCAAGAGCTCGTTAGAGAGAATAAAATTCCAGTATCTGATTATGAAAAGTCTTATACAAATTTAAAATAATTAACTTTACTTTGACCTTGCTAGTAAGCGAGGTCAAAGCTCTCTTTTATCTCAAATTTATACATTAAAATTTTTAAAATAATTAATATTTTTTTGGCTATAATCCAAACTAGTTTCAAGGTTTGAAATACTAATTGCAAAAGGAAAATCATGACAACAATTGATTGTAGAAATTTAGAGTGTCCAAAACCAGTCATAATGACAAAAAATGCACTTGATAGTTTAAGTGAAGGCGAAAGCTTAGAAATTTTGGTAAATGCACTAGCCCCAAAAGAAAATATTTCAAGATTTTTAAAAAATCAAAATATAGAATTTAGCCTAGAAAGCAATGGCAACGAGACTAAAATTTTAGCTACAAAAGGCAAAAATGCGCTTGAGCTTACAAATTTTGATGAGTTTGTCTGCGACATAACACCAAAAAATAATAAAGTACTCTATCTGAATGAAGAGCGCGCGGGAAGTGGCGAAGTGGGAATAAATTTACTATCAAAATTCCTAGGAGCTTTTCTTCAAGTCGAGAAAAAACCAAAGATAATAATCTGCGTAAATAACGCTGTGAAAATGACAACAAATCGCTCACACCCAAGCTTTAAGCCGCTTAAAGATCTTGAAGCTGCTGGTGTTAAAATTTTAAGCTGCGGAAGTTGCTTGGAGGCTTATAAGCTAGTAAGTGATCTTGCGATTGGCGAAATTTCAAATGCTTATGAGATCATCGACATACTCTCAACTCACGAGCAAATCAAACTATGATCTATCACGATAAAAAGCTTACGCAGTTCGTTAGAGCCGCTGGTTGAGCTGCTAAGCTTGACCCGTCGGGTCTAAACAAAACGATTAGTAGTTTAAATTTATCTCATCCAAATCTGCTCTCAAGCACCAATTCTAATGAGGATGCGAGTGTTTTTAAAATTTCAAGTGATCTTGCACTTGTTCAAACGCTTGATTTTATAACGCCTGTGGTAAATGATCCATTTATTTACGGACAAATCGCTGCTGCAAATAGCCTAAGCGACGTTTTTGCAATGGGTGGTGAGGTGATAAATGCTCTAAATATCGTAGGTTTTGATAGCTGCAACTTGGCACCTGAAATTTTAGGAGAAATTTTGCAAGGCGGAGCCTATAAAGTAAAAGAGTGTGGTGGCATTATTGTTGGCGGACATACGATCGAGACACAGCAGATGTATTATGGGCTTAGCGTTACTGGAAGGGTGCATCCTGATAAATTTTGGGCAAATAATACAACTATAAATGGCAATGTTTTGATACTTACAAAGCCACTTGGAAGCGGTATTTTAAGTACAGCAATAAAGGCTGATTTATTAAGCATGGAGCAAATAAAAGAGGCTGCAACTATCATGGCACAGCTAAATTTTTATGCATTAAAAGCACTTGATGGCATCAAAGTCTACGGTGCCACTGATGTGACTGGATTTGGCTTTTTGGGACATTTAAGCGAAATGCTAAATGAAAATATCAGTTTTGAAATTTATGAAAAAAACGTGCCAATCATTGCAAGCGCAAAGGAATTTGCAGATATGGGCATTATTCCAGAAGGAAGCTATAAAAACCGCGAATTTGCAAAGCATTTTATAGACAAAGAAGCTGACATTTTACTATTTGACGCACAAACTTCAGGTGGGCTTTTGCTCGCAGTTGGCGAAAAGGACGCGATGCTCGTAGTAAAACGCTTAAAAGAAGTAGGCTATGAAAGCTCGGCTATTGTTGGCTCCGCGGTATCAAAGAGCGAGTTTGGTATATTTTTAAGATAAATTTTAAAAATAGCATGCTATCTCATTGTGTTAGTGAAATCTTTTAATTTACTTAACCATTCTATAATTTCAAAAACTACAAAGGAGAGATGATGAATTATCTTGAAATTTTAAAATTTCGTCATGCTTGCAAGGTTTTTGACGAAAGCAAAAAAATCGGTGCTGGAGAGTTTGATTTTATACTAGAAGCTGGTAGGTTAAGCCCTAGTTCAACTGGCCTTGAGCAGTGGGATATCTTAGTCGTTCAAAATAAAGAGCTTAGAGAAAAAATAAAAGCTCTTTCATGGAATCAAGCGCAAATCACATCTTGCTCACATTTAGCTGTCGTTTTAGCTAAGATCAAAGAGGTAAAATTTGGAAGCACCTACGTTAATAAAATGATCGCTAGAAATACCAATAAAGATCCTGAAGCCATTGCTGCAAGGCAAAAATTTTATCACGACTTTTTGCTGGCAAATTTTAAAAATGATGATGAGCTAACATTTCAGTGGTCACATGAACAATGCATGATAATTGCTACAAATATGATGAATGCAGCTGCAAGTTTGGGCATTGATAGTTGCCCGATAGAAGGCTTTGACAGACACGCTTTAAATGAACTTTTGGGGCTTGATGAGAGCTTTCAAAGAGTGGCTATCATGGTGCCATTTGGCTACCGCCTAAATCCACAACCAAAAAAACTTCGTAGAGAAATTTCTGATATCATTACTTGGATTTATTAAGATATTTGAGCCAAATTTTAAATAAATTTTTGGCTCAATTTTAAATAAATCAATAAATTCTAAATAAATACTTATCTTTATAAACCCAAATCAAGTAAAAATGGGATAAAATCAGAGCCAAAACCTAAACTAACGAGGTGTCTATCGTGCTTGAGAAACAAAAAACCAGCCTTCAAATAGTAAAAATGTTTTATACAAAGTCTATTTTACTTTTACTCTCATTTATATTTTTAGCATTATTTGTAGTTTGTGCCGGTACGAACGATATAAAGTATGATCTTAGCTCAACTAATTCGAATATAAAATCATCAATCTCAAATAGCTTTTTTATAATAAAAAACGATCTATTTTTAAAATCAAAAATGGTTGAAGCAGGTCTTAGCGATATGCTATTTGATAAAAATTCAACAAAAAACGATCTTTATATAGCTTTTTACGTTTTTGATAAAAATAGAAATTTAATCTATTCAAAGAGATTTTTAGGTGCTGATGACATAGCCGAAAAGGATCTATCTTGGCTTAGTTTAAACGAGGCAGATGCTGGGAAATTTACAGTATCAGATCGAGTTTATAAAAATAATCGTTTTAGAGATATTTATGCATCTTATGGACTAAAAAATGGAGGCAGCATTTTAGTTCAAATTGATATAAAATTTTTGCAAAGCTACGCTACTGTAGATTACGATGAGAAAAGCAAAACTTATGCTTATTTGGTGGATAAATATGGAAATTTATCAAGAGATGAGTTTTATAAAAAATTTGATGAATCGATGTTTTTGCCTTATGTGAGTCTTGGCGACGAGTTTAAAGAGGATAAAATAATATTTTCTTTAAGCCATATGAGCTTTTATCTCATAAGCTATATGCCAGAGTATAAAATTTTTGTTATTACCGCTTCAACGAAGCATTTTCATATCTTTATGCAGTTTGTGTTATTTTGGCTATCGATCTTTTGTTTTATATCTTCTTTGATTTTATGGGTTAGAGATGTGAAATTTATAAAAAATAGAATAATGCCAGCTTTAAAAGAGGTAAGAGATACTTTAGATGGCAATGAATACGAGATAAGACGAAGCCTTAATGTAACAGAATTTGAAGATATAAAAAATGGAATAAACAAGCTAAAGATAGAAACCAGAAAAGCAACTGATGGGCTAGAAGAATACAAAAGTAGATTTGGCTATATTTTTGAGCAAAGCTTTTTAAAAATAGTAGTTTATGATGCTTATAGCGGCGATATTATTGATGCTAGTAATGCATTTTTGTCTTCCATTGGTTACACAAAAGATGAGATTATAGAGCTAAATTTAAATGATTTAATAGATGGCGATTTTGCATTGTTTATGCAAATGAAACAAGACGCTCAAAATAGCGATATGAGTTTTAAAATCAAGCTAAAAACAAAAGATGGCAGCACTAAAGAGGGATTTTTACAAGAGTCACAGATCGAACTAAGGGATTCTAGGCTAAATTTTATGCTTATACACGAGCTTGACGATGAAAAATTTACGAAAAAGGATAACGAAGCAATAAATGATTATTCGTTTTTATCGCCAAATGTAATAGCAGAAGCATTAAGCAGCGATCCATTTTCTATCGTAAGAAGTACGCAAAATATCGATAGTGTCTTTAAAGTCCCACAAGATAAGAAGCTTATAAATTTAAAAAATCTAATAAGCCCTGAAAGTTTAGATGAGTTTGCTGTAAATGTTTCTAATGAATCTAAAAAATTCTTTGAAAATGGCGGCAAAAATAGCGAAATCAATCTCGTAGCCAATATGCAAACAAATGAAAACAACAAAACTCCATTTAAGATAAAAGTAAAATTTATAGATAATGGTGCTGATAAAGAGCAAAAAATCATCTACTTTTTTAATGACCTAAGTGATATAGCAAAGTTGCAAGAAAAATATGATGCTGAATTAAAATATTTTCAAAGCATACTTTGGGCAAGCCAAGCGCTTGTCTTTTCATGGGATAAAAAAAGCGACACCCTTTATATCCCAAATGCTATCGCCAAGTCGCTCGGATATGCATTAAATGGGGATATGAGTATAAATTTTGAACGTGCAAAAACTATATTTGTAGATGAATTTGTAAGCTTTAAGGACTTTTTTGACCTTATAAAAAAAGGTGAAGTATATGATGGCGAAGTGCGTTTTTATAGGGCTGATAAAGAGATTATTTATGTAAGGATTAGAGCAAAAGCAATAGCTTTTTATGATGGTGAAGCAAGCGTCATAAAGGGCACAATGCAAGATCTTAGTGTGCAAAATAGCTTTTTTTCTTATCAAGACCTTTTGGCAAAAATTTTCTCATACGCAAAAGAGCAGATTATTATGCTTGATGATGAGTTTAGAATCATAGACGCTAATGACGCTTTTTTCGATACGCTTGATATTTCTAGAGATAAAAATTTTATAGAGAAAATTTACTCAAAAGATATAATAAATTTTAAAAACGGACTAAAAGATATTAAAGATGAAATTTTAAATTCACTTAAAATAACTGGCTTTTGGCAAGGTCTTATTCATGATGTTCGAAGCAAAAATAGACTCGAAGTCATAAGTATAAGCAAGCTTTTAAACGCGTTTGTCGATCAAGAGGGATATATATTGTTAGCTTCAAGCGCAAATGATGATTGCTACAATAAAGAGTATCTCGAATTTATCGCATATCACGATACGCTGACTGGACTACCAAATAGATTTTTACTTTTTAATAAGCTAGAAAATCTTCTAAAACAAGCGAAAAAAAGCTTAAAAATAGCAGCCTTTTATGTCGATTTTGATAATTTTAAATCGATAAATGACGGATACGGACATCAAGTAGGCGATAAAATCCTAATAGAAATTTCAAAAAAAATAGATGAAATTTTTCCAAAACAAGGAATATTTGCAAGAATAGGCGGGGATGAGTTTATAGGTGCTATGCCTTATGAAAATTTGGGAGAAATTTACGAAACTGCTGAAAACATCTTAAGAGTGGGTCAGAGTAAAATTTCTATTGATGATAATGAAAAAAAACTTAGCGTAAGTATTGGTATTAGCTTAAGTAGCGATGCACTTAGCGTTGATGATCTAATTGAAAGAGCTGATTGGGCTATGTATCAAGCAAAGCTTAATGGAAAAAATAAATATTATGTATTTAATTCGAAAAAAGATACATACTTTAAAAATGAATATAGAGATGACTCAAAGATCATTGAAGCTATCGATGCTGGCGAGATGTTCTTGCTTTATCAGCCTGAGATTGATATAAAAAGTGGGGAAGTTAGCAGCTTTGAGGCATTTATTAGATGGAAAAATGGCGATAAGATATTAAGGCCATCAGACTTCTTGCCACTTGCAAAAGGCTCAAAAGCAGTTTTGGCTATCGCATTATTTACACTAAAAGATGCTTTAAAAGCTAGGGCTGTATGGCTAAAAGAGGGGATAAATGCAAAAGTTAGGGTAAATTTATGCATTAAAAAGCTAATGACTTCTGAGTTTTTTGAGAAATTTAAAAAGCTTTTAAAAGATGAGCAACTAGACGCCAATGGTCTAATCATAGACATCGTTGACTCCGCAAGTGGCGTAAATTTAGATGATGTTGTTAGATATATTGATGCTTATAAGGAGCTAGGCGTTAGCTTTTCGCTTGATGATTTTGCATCTTATTCAGGCTCGGTAGAAGCTTTAGGCATGTTAAAAACAAACAGATTTAACATAGATAAAAGATTTTGCAAACAAATTTTTGATTCAGTAGAAGCGCTAAAGACCATGCGTATGATAAAGTATGTATCAGATACATTTAATTTTGATGTCATGATAAAGAATTTAGAAGATAAAAGCATGCTTGAAATTTTTGTTGGATTTGGCTTTAGTAGATTTCAGGGACGGCTTTTTGCGCCAGAGCTTAGCCTGGATGATGTGCTCAAATTTAAATTTGCTCTATCATCTCCGCTAAATGTAAGAAATTTTCAAGATGATGAGAACTACAATATGCTTTGCAAAATAGTAGGTGCAAAAGAGCTTATGATTCGTTTGATAAATTTGCTTAAATGCGATGAAAAAGTAAGCGAAAAATTAAAAATCGAAATAGCAAATCAAGTAGATGATATCAGAACAATAAATGAAAAATTAGCTGAAATTTTAGATACGATCCTTGTAAAAATAGATAAAGAGAACGTAATAAATTTAGCTAATGAGGCAATTTTGTTATGCGACAATGATCTAAATTTGAGTGGAGCGAATAAATAATGAATGAAAATGCTTTAAATGTTTATGAGCACGAAATCCCAAATGGAAGCAAGCTATACTTTGCCAGTAGCGCAAAGCTAAAGAGGCAAATCGAACAAAAAGCTAGTGAAATTTTAGAAAATGAAGGCTTTAGCGAGATCGTAACACCATTTTTCTCATATCACCAGCATTTAAGTGTAGATGCGACAAATCTTTTGCGTTTTAGCGATAGTCTAAATCACGAAATAAGTCTAAGAGCTGATAGCACGGTAGATACTGTAAGGATCGTGCTTAGAAGGCTAAAGGCAAACGAATCAAAAAGATGGTTTTATATCCAGCCAGTCTTTCGCTATCCAAGCCAAGAAATTTATCAAATCGGAGCCGAGCTAATCGGTGAAAATGATGTTTTAAAAAGCATAAATATCGTAGCAAAGCTTCTTAATGAGCTAAAAATGGATACATTTTTGCAAGTGAGCAATATACAAATTCCAAGGGTAATTTGTGAAATTTTAAGTGTACCTATTGAAATTTTTGAAAATGGACAAATGGAAAAAATTTTATCTCAAAATGTTCCATGGCTAAGTGCTCTTGCTCTTTTAAAGTCAGTTGATGAACTGGATGAGGTGATTAAAATTTCTCCAAGCAAACTAAAAGAACCGCTTGAAAATTTAAGGAATTTAGCCAGCGATTTAGAATATAAAAATTTAAGAATAGTTCCGCTATATTACTCGAAAATGAGATATTACGATAGTTTATTTTTTAGATTTTTAAGAAATAACAGCATAATAGCAAGTGGCGGTAGCTACGAAATAGACGGAAAAATAAATAGTGGTTTTGCTGTTTATACAGATGCATTGATAGAAGAAAAAATTAATTTAAGGAAGTAAGAATGAGAAAGGCTGATTTAGTAGTTGGAGTTCAATGGGGTGATGAGGGTAAAGGCAAGATAGTTGATATGCTAGGACTAAACTATGATATGATTTGTCGCTCACAGGGTGGTCATAATGCTGGCCATACGATCTGGGTTGATGGCGTTAGATACGCGCTTCATCTTGTTCCAAGCGGAATTTTGCATAAAAATATCATAAATATCATTGGCAATGGTGTTGTTGTTTGCCCAGAAGTATTAATCACTGAAATGGCTCAGTTTGAAAATTTAGAGGGAAGGCTTTATATTAGTGATAAAGCACATTTAAATCTAAGCTACCATAGCCAAATCGATCAAGCAAAAGAGAGACTAAAAGGCGAAAAAGCAATCGGTACGACTGGAAAAGGCATTGGACCAACTTATGCTGATAAAATAAGTAGAAGCGGTCACAGAGTAGGCGAACTACTTGAGCCAGAGCGTTTGTGCGATGCTTTGATGCATGATTTTGAGACAAACAAATGCGTATTTGACGCACTTGGTGTAAAAATTCCTAATGAAAATGAATTGCTTGAAGAGCTAAAAAGATATAAAGAGGTTTTGGCTCCATTTATCGCAAATACTACAAACCTAGTGTGGAAGGCACTTGATGAAAATAAAAAGGTATTACTTGAAGGCGCTCAGGGCACGCTTTTAGATATCGACCATGGCACATATCCATACGTAACTAGCTCAAATACCATAAGTGCAGGTGCTTGCACAGGTCTTGGACTAAATCCAAAAGAAATCGGTGAAGTAATAGGCGTCATAAAGGCATATACAACTCGTGTTGGCTTTGGCCCTTTCCCAACAGAAGATAAAGGTACGAGTGGCGATAAGATGTGTGATATTGGTAAGGAATTTGGCACAACAACAGGTCGCCGCAGACGTTGTGGCTGGTTTGATGCTGTGAGTGTAAAATATGCTTCAAGACTTGATGGTGTCGATACTTATGCACTTATGAAGCTTGATGTACTTGATGGATTTGAAGTGGTAAAAATTTGCAAAGCTTATCAATATAATGGTGAAACTATCGATTATATGCCGACAGATCTTGAAAATGCAACTCCTATCTATGAAGAACTTGCAGGCTGGGATAGCGTAAAAGGTATAAGCAAATATGAAGATCTGCCAGCAAATGCAAGAGCTTATATCGAGAGAATAGAAGAGCTAACTGGCGTAAAGATCGGCTACATTTCAACAAGCCCTGAAAGAAGCGATACGATCATTAGATGAAAAGCAAATTTACCTCTATTGTTCGTGTAAAAAAGCAAGAAATGGACAAAGTAGAGGCCAAGCTCGCCGTTGCCAGGCTTAATGTGAGAAATTTTGAAGAAAATTTATCGCGTTTAAGAGCTAAACTTGGCGAGTTTGTTTTGCCAAAAAGTGGCAATATAGGCGAACTAAAGGAAAATTTAGAGCTGATAAATATAACAAGGCAGGAGCTAAATGCTTGCAAAGAGAGCCTTGAAATAGCCAACAAAGAAGTTTTGCATTACGAGCATAAATATAAAAATGCAAATTTAGAGTACGAAAAGATGAAATATCTAGAAAAAGAAGAGTTCAAAAAAGAGATAAAACGCATACAAAAGGCTGAAGCACTTGCACTTGATGAGTTTGCAGTAATGAAATTTGTTACTAAAAGTGAGCAGTGATGAGAGGATTTTTGTTATTTTTTGCGGTCCTAAATTTTGCATTTTGCTATGAAGTGCCTGTTGATTGCACACAAATTTTTGAGGCCAGAAAAGAAGAAATTTCAAAGGAACTTGAGATCATAGATGAACAGCGCCAAGCTTTAGAGGTATTTCGCGCAAGCTCAGCAGCAGCCTATGAAGAAAATAATAAAAAGCTTGCCAAAAAAGAAGCTGATCTAAATGCGACAATGAAAGTGATCGAGCAAAAACGCAAAGAGATCGATGAAGTGGTCGCCAAAAATGAGAAAATTTTAAAAGAACTTCGCACAATGACTAGTGATAAAGTCAATGAGTCGTATTCTAAGATGAAAGATGGCGCGGCAGCTGAGGTGCTCTCTAAAATGCCTAGATCAAACGCAGCCACCATACTTTATGCTCTTGATGCCAAAAAGATATCTACTATCATGGCAAAAATGGATCCAAAAGTAGCATCTGAGATCACCACTTTGCTTCAAAAAGGGCCACCATTTGCTGATGAAAAAGGCGATATGCCAACTCCAGCTGGTAGCATAAATATACAGTAATCAATTTTTTACACAAGCAAACAAAATTTTAAAAAATTTAGATACCAAGATATAAAGCACTTGCTTATAAATTTTTGATTTTAAGCTTGCCTACCTTTAGCTTGTATACTTTTGTGGTAGTTATTTTTTAACCAAACTTACTAGGACACCAACTCCAAGGATGGCTAGAATGATAAAAAGGCTAATTTGTGCAGAAATTTCAAATCCGTGATGAAAGATATGAGCAGTCGCATTTACAGCTAGCTTTGCTGCGATAAAAAATAAAAGCACGATAACGGAAATTTCTAAATACTTTAAAAAATTTTTGAGTGCTTCAAGCACAAAATAAAGCGTTCTTAGCCCAAGTATTGCAAATATCATCGCTGAATAAACAATCACAGGATCTTTACTCACAGCAATGACAGCCGGAACGCTATCAAAAGCAAATATCACATCGCTTAGCTCAATCACGCAAAGGCACAAGAATAATGGTGTTGCTATCCAAGTAGCTTTTAGTGTTAAAATTTGATCGTTAAGAGTAGTTTTTTGACTATCTGAAATTTGCTTAGAAATTTCGCTAAATTTAACAAAAAAGCTATGTCCAAAAAGCTGTGGTAAAACCGGAAAAAAGCGATAAACTGCCCTATAAGCTATATGGTTTGAATAATCTTTTATATCTTCATCACACTTATCTTTTTTTATCATCATTACGGCACTATATGCGACTATTGCCGCAAATATTAGCTCCATCCAAGGAGAGATGGCAAAAAGCATCGTACCTACGGCTACAAAGATGAGCCTAAATATCATAGCACCTATAACGCCAAAGTAAAGCACTCTGTGGCGGTAAATTTCAGGTATCTTAAAGCATGAAAAAATCGCCATCATCACAAAAAGATTATCTACTGAGAGCGACTTTTCTAGCGCATATCCTGCAAAATAAAGACTTGCTATTTCACTGCCTCGCTCAAAATATAAATATATGCCAAAAAGTACCGAAACTCCTATCCAAAAGATAGACCAAATACTAGCTTGTTTTAGTGAAATTTTCTCATCATGTTTATGAGCAAAAAGATCTATTCCAAAGGCAAGTGATGCCATTAGCAGAAAAACTATAATTGTTTGAATTTCTAATGTGTTCAACTTTTATCCTTAAAATTTTAGCAAGGCATCATCAAGACTTCTACTATCTCGCCTTTTTTGAGAATTTCTTTATCCATTTGGATCATTAAAAGTGCGGCTTTGTTTGTTAAATTATTTACGATCGCTGAACTGCCAAGCTTTTTGCCATTTAGATTTACAAAATTTTTTCCTTCACGATTTTCTAAATTTACAGCCGTAAATTCTAAAAATGGTGAGCGTTTTTTATAGTCTTCGTCCATTATCGCCGTGATCTTTGGCTCTTCTTGACCAAACCACGCATTTATTAGGACTCTTACGTAAAGCACACACATAACCATTGCCGAGTACGGAAATCCAGGCAGTGCAAAGATGTATTTATCGCCTGACTTTGCCACTCTGATATGACGACCCGGTTTTATGGCAGCACCTTCGATGATAAGGCTAAAATTTTCATTTAAAGCGCCTTTTACAAAGTCGTAATCACCCATGCTTATGCCACCAGTCGTCACTAATATATCAGCTGATTTTAGTGCGTTTATGATCGCTTTTTCGACAAGCTCAGCCTTATCTCTTACGATCTCACAAATGACCGGCTCTGCACCCATTTTGCGTATCTGCATAGCGATGCCTACGTGATTTGAGCTGTGAATTTGTGCTGGATTTTCTAATGGCTCGCCAAGGTCTTTTATCTCGCTACCAGTTGCAAGTATCGCCACTCTTGGACGCATAAAGACGCTTATGTGAAAGTGACCAAGTTCTGCTAGAAGTGCTATCTCAGCGTAGCTTAGACGAGTGCCTTTTTTAATCAAAATTTCACCTTTTTTGTAGCTTTCTCCTACTTCGCGCACAGCAAAACCCTTTGGCACGCTCTTTTTGATGATTATTTTTGAGCCGCTAACCTCGACATTTTCTACCGGGACAAGTGTGTCAGTGCCTTCGCTCATTAGTGAGCCAGTGAAAGTTTTGACGCATTTGTTGCTCTCTATAACCAGCCCTTTATCGCTTCCAGCAGGCAGGTCTGTGATGAGCTCAAGCTCGCTTAGGCCATCTTTAAAGGCAAAAGCGTATCCGTCCATCGCTGAAACTGGCTTTGCTGGGTAATTTTCAGCGGCTGTCACGTCGTAGGCGATATTTCTATCAAGTGCATCTGTGATGGCTACTTTTTCGACCTTTTCCCACGCATTTATTGTATCTTTTAAAATTTTTAGGCTATCTGCGTAACTCATAAAATCTTTCATTTTTATCCCTTTTATGAAATTTTTGCATATTTTATCTACTTTGCTCTTAAAAAAATTAATCTTTGTTTTATTTAATGATTATTAAAATGTCGTTTAAGAAATCAGTTTGATTTTACCCTATACACAGGAATATTCATGAATAAAACAGTGCTTTACATCATTGCAGGTGCAAGCTTAGGCATTCTTGGCCCAGTGCTTGTTTATTTTGGCAACCCAGCAAATATGGGCGTTTGTGCGGCTTGCTTTTTAAGAGATAGCGTAGGCGCTTTTGGATTTCATCAAGCCAAAGTGGTACAGTATCTAAGGCCTGAAATTTTAGGGCTTATCATCGGAGGCTTTTTAGCAAGTATGCTTTGGAGTAGAAATTTCACTCCAGTATCTGGCAGTGCAGCATTTTCTAGGTTTTTCTTAGGTGTGTTTGCGATGATTGGCTGCCTTATCTTTTTGGGTTGCCCATGGAGAGCGTTTTTGCGCCTTGGAGGCGGAGATATGACCGCTATTGCTGGGCTTGTTGGCTTATTTGCTGGCGTTTTTGTTGGACGATTTTTCAAGAAAAATGGTTACGTTATACCTGAAAATGATGCCACTACAAAACCAGTTGCCTTTTTACCATTAATTATTGCTGTTTTGCTTTTAGCAGCCCTTGTTTTTGGTTTAAAGCTTGGCGATAATGGTGCATTATTTAGCTCAGAAAAAGGCCCAGGCTCACAGCATGCAAATATCCTTATCTCGCTTATTTGTGCTATTGTTATTTTTATGCAAAGAAGCAAATTTTGTTCGGTTGGTGCGATCAGTAAAGTTTTTGAGCGTGATTTTTCGATGTTTTACGGCATCGTATCGGTTGTTGTTTTTGCTAGCATTACAAATTTAGTGTTAAATCAATACAAATTTGGCTTTGAAGGTCAGCCTATCGCTCACAATGACATTCTTTGGAACTTTCTTAGTATGACACTCGCTGGTCTTTGCTTTAGCCTAAGTTATGGCTGCCCAGGCAAACATTTAGTACAAATGGGAGCTGGAAATTTAAGCTCGGCTGTATTTGTTTTAGGTATGGGAGCAGGTGCTGCGATAAGCCACAACTTCATACTTGCAAGCTCACCAGCTGGCATCACTCCTTATGCTCCATATGCCGTAGTTATCGGCTTTATCTATGCTATTTATGTTGGAGTTTTTACTAAAAAAGCATAATATAAATTTGGCTGCTTTTGCAGTCAAATTTACTCACTTTTTATATCTATCACCTCATCAAAAAGTTCAAAAAGCTCGCGTTGATGTGTGATAATCATCACGCTAAGTTCCTTAAAATCGCTCTTTAAATTTTTCAAAATTTCAGCCACTGAAGTATTATCAAGTGCTGAGGTTGCCTCGTCTAAGAATAAAAATTTAGGCTTTGCAAGATAGACTCTGGCAAAATTTAGCCTCTGAGCCTCGCCTCCACTCATAATCTTAGGATAGTCTAAAATTTCATCTAAATTTTTAAATTTGCTAAGGCCAACTCTGGCTAAAATTTTATAAATTTCACTATCATTTTGCTCATTTTTGTTCGGATAGGAGATGAGTTCTCTTAGGCTAGATCTGACCAAATAAGGCTTTTGGGGTATAAACATAACTCCATTTTTTGGCATCGATACTTCTGCTTTGCCATGCTGCCAGAGATTTGCTAGGTATCTAAAAGCCGTACTTTTACCAGCTCCACTCTTTGCATTTAATACCAACCATTTTTTTGGTGTTAAACTAAAGCTCAAGTTCTTAAATAAAATTTCATCGTTTGGCGTCTTTAGTATTAAATTTTTACAAATCACAGCTTCGTCATTTTGACTAAATTCGTGAGCCTTTTTTATTTCGCTGAGCATACTCACAAAGGCATATATACGCTCTACGCTAGCTGAAAATTCCATTATCTGCTTGTAATAGTCCATAAACCACGCAAGACCATCTTGAACTTTATAAAATGCTGTTTTTGCCTGCATCATATCACCAAAGCTCATAGTGCCAGATAAATAAAGTGGCAACGAGGCAAAGATTGGGATTAGGTTTGTTATTTTTAGGTAGCTTGCACTAAAGCACTCAAGCCTAAATTCGGTGTTGATAATATACTTATAATTTTTGACTATTTTTAAGAAATCATCTCTAAACCTCATTTTTTCTCTTTTTTCTCCGTTTAAGAATGCGGCTGCTTCTGCATTTTCTATAAGGATTAGTAGGTCTGCTCTATAGTTGGCTTCAAGATATTGTTTTTCAAAATTTAGTGGTTTTAGCTTTTTGTCAATAAGGTGAGTGACGAGTGAACAAATGAGTGTATAGATGATAGCTATGTAGACTAAAAAGCCACTTATCTCTAAATTTATTCCAGCAAGTTCAATCTTTAAAATTTTAGAAGCTTGCCAAAGAATAAAGACGAATGCTATTAAATTTGCGACATTATAAACAAAGGACTTTACTAAATTTACACTTCGCTCGACAAATAAAAAACTATCTTCAGCGATCCTTTGATCAGGGTTGTCAAAATTTGTACTTGTAAGACTTGCTTTATAAAAACTAGAGTTTTCGAGCCACAGATCTTCTAGTTTTGAGCTTAGATTCTCTCGCCAGGAAATGATGAGAAATTTCTTTAAATAACTGCCAAAAACTATAAAAATAACAATAAATAACGTATAGAGTAAAAATTCTCCCACAAGATGCAATATCACACCCTTGCTAAACGTGCTTAGTGCGTCGTAAAAACGCTTCTCCCACTCATTCATCAAAACGGCTATTTTTGTCACGCCAAGACTTGCAAATATCATCAAAGCTAGAACCACCCATGCTTTAAAAGCCTTTTTATTTAGCCAAAACCAAGATGAAATTTCAAAAAATTGCCTTAAAATTCTCAAATTTTTCCTTTAAATTTAAAGGCCCAAGAGCCAAAAAAGGCCTTGGGATTAAATTTAGTATTTGTAGTTAAAGCTTAATGTAAAGCTTCTTGGATCGCCGTAGAAGTTGTTTATGCCAGCGGTTCTATTGTGTGTATTGTAAAAATACTTCTTGTCGGTTATGTTTTTAACGATCAGTCCCACACTAAAGTTGTCGTTTATCAAGTAGTTGATATTTGCATCCCAAAGAGCATAACCTTTTTGCTCTGGTACGTAGTAGCTTATGGCTGAGCCTGAGCTCATATTGTCTTTCATATAGATACCACTTGTTTTACCTTGGTATCTAACACCTGTGCCAATGCTTAGTTTTTGAGTGCCAACAAGTGGTATTTCATAGCTTGTATAGAGCTTAAACATATGTCTTGGGATATATTTTTTAGCATCAGCTCCTTTGTTGTAATCAACATTTGATGACGTTTTTCTTTCACTTTTTAGATATTCGCTTTTATTAAATGTATATCCAGCCATCACGCTCCATCTCTCAGTTATCGAACCCGAAATTTCAGCGTCTATACCTCTACTTCGCACCTTACCTTCTGCGATAGAATAGTTTGGATTATTTGGATCTGTTATGGCTCTATTTTCTTGGATTATTTGAAAGAGTGCCACAGCTGTATTTAACGCACCTCCTAAAAACTCAGACTTCACACCTGTTTCTACATTGTATCCTACGACTGGTTCAAGGACATTTTTATTTGCATCAGTTGCGCTTTGAGGCTTAAAAATTTCAGCATAGCTTACGTACCAGCTATGATCTTTTAAAAAGTCCCACGTTAAACCTGCATAAGGTGAAAATTTTGACTTTGTGATATAGGTGTTTGCAGATCTTGCACCAGTTTTATGATTTTCATTAAAGCTGTCATATTTTACCCTAGCAAATCTTCCACCAAGGATCATATGCCAATCATCACTAAAGTTATATCTAGTGCCAGCTGTTAGAGCTTGCTGGTAAATTGTATTTGTAAATGTTTTATTTAAAGTTGAATTTGTTCCACCCCAGTTTGGCTCGGCTATGGCTGAAGAATTCCAGTTATATATGCCAAGTCCAAGTGATGCTAAGGATATACTTGGCATTCTGATATCATGCTCTACAAATTTCTCCTTACTAAGTGAGCCATTTACGAAGATATCATGTTTTTGTCCAAAAAGTTCATACTTTCCATCTACTCCAAGCTTCAGATTGACCTCTTTTGAGCCATTGTCGTATTTTTGTAAGCGTATATCATGAGTTGGAGTGGCTGGATTATAAGGATTAACACCGCCCATTGAGCCAAATTTTATTATGCCATCGCTTTTTGTATAGTTTAGCTTCGCATAGGCTTTGTAATCATCATTAAACTGATGAGAAATTTCTGTAAAGGCATTATATTTTTCATAGATGCTATTGTTCCAGTTTGCTCCAAAATAGCTCTTTCTATCCAAATTCAAATTATTACCATCTTTATCAAGTGCTGGTACGCCGTATATATCATAGACCTCACTTGTCTTTTGCCAGATAAGCCCAGCGGTAAGTAGTGTTTTATCAGTTAAATCAAACTCAAATATCCCACCCAGTGCTCCACGCCAACCGTTGCGATAGTGCTTGTATGTACCATTTTTACTTAAAACGCCAATGAGTCTTCCACGCACTGAGCCAGATTCATTTAGTGAGTTGCTAATATCAAATGTGCCTCGGTAGTTATCCCAGCTACCTAAATTTAGGCTTGTGTTGAAGGCAAATTCGCTTGTTGGACGTTTGCGGACTAAATTTACAGTGCCGCCTGGCTCACCATTACTTTGTGTAAGGCCTGCTGCACCTCTTAAAACCTCTACTCTATCGTAAAACTCAAGATCTGTAAATTCTTTAGAATAGCCAAGTGGTCCTTGGACTGATGAGGATACAGACGAGGCGATACCATCTTCTTGTATGTTATCTACATCAAAGCCACGCGAATTTATCCTAAGGCGCCCACTATCGTTTCTAACGGCAATTCCAGGGGCGTATTGCAAGGCTGAATTTACATCTTTTAAATTTAGATCTTTTATAAGTTGATTTGAAATGACAGAGACTGATTGTGGTGTCTCTTTTATGCTTAGACCTAGTCCAGTTGCAGTATTCATTCTATCGGCTGTGTATGAGCCAGTGCCTTCGGTTTTTGAAAGATCGCTCACCACTTGCACTTCTGCAAGATTAGCATCGGTTGCGAAGGTTTGGTCGTTTGAACTAGTACTATTTTGGGTAGTGGATGCATCGTTTGTCTTGTTTAGATCGGTGCTATTTGCTGCACACAGTGTATTTACACTAAGAGCTACCGCAAGTGCAATGGATAGCTTATATCTCATAATATACTCCTATTTTAATAATCATTATTATTTTGGAATTATATAAATCAGAGATTAAGAAATGATAAAATTTTGACTTATAATTTACAATTTCTTTATAAATTTGAAGAGATTTAAATAATAATTTTAAAAATTAAATTTCGTAAGTTAGTGTATTTTAGCCGCCAAATGACGGCTAAGAGAAGTTATCTTAAAATTTGAATCTTTGCTTTTGCGCGGAGTTTATCAAAATAATCAGCCATAAGTTTTTCTTGCTCGCCTTGATAAAGCTCGTTTATAACATTATCTTTAACATCTGCAAAGCTTGGAGTGTATGAGCCTATTTTCTCTTTTACATAAAACATATCAAAGCTGTCAGGCCCTTGCAAAGGCTGTGTGTAGTCACCGTTATTTGTGCTTGAGATGATCGCAGCAAGCCTTGGATCTATGCTTTGATAGTCCAAACTAACCTCTTGTGTTTGCACGCCGTCTAACAGCTTCGGACTTGTCTTTTGAGCCTCAAGTAGCTCAGGATCTTTTGCTCTATAAACTACGACTCTAGCGGTGCTAAAGACCTTAAATTTATCAGGATTAGCATCAAAATACATCTTTGCTTTTTGCTCATTTACATTTTTGCCAGCTTCAGCCAAGATACTTTTATAAAGCTTTTCTTGAAGCATCTTTTTTTCTATGTTGTTTTTAAACTCCAAAAAGTCCATGCCTTGAGCTTGGATAGAGCTTCTAAACTGCGAATTTGTCATGCCATTTTGCTTTGCGATTGATTCGATTCTATCGTTTAGCTCAAATGGCGTTACGCTAATGTTTAAATTTTTTATTTGAGCATCTTCGAGTCTATCTCTTATGAGCAAATTTAAAGCATCTTGTTCGCTAGCTCTTAGCTGCTCTTTCAAGCTATAAACTTCATAAAGTGTGATGGGTTCGTTCTCTACAATAGCTGCGATACCGTTTATCATCTGAGCCGAATATAAATTTAAAGCACTTAGCATGCCAGCAGCCAAAAAGAGCAATTTTTTCATAATAAAACCTTTATTTAAGTATTTAGTAAATATAATTTTGGGCAATTATAACATAAAAATAAGGCACAAAATGATAGTTACTAGATTTGCTCCGTCGCCTACTGGATACCTACATATAGGCGGACTTAGGACAGCCCTTTATAATTATTTATACGCAAGAGCTAATAATGGAAAATTTTTACTTCGCATCGAAGATACTGACTTAAAACGAAACTCTGAAGAGGCCACGCAAGCCATAAAAGAGGCATTTGCTTGGTGCAAGCTTGATCACGACGGCGAAGTGACATATCAGTCAAAGAGATTTGATCTTTACAAAGAGTATGTTAAAAAGCTACTTGATGAGGGCAAAGCCTATAAATGCTACATGAGCAAGGACGAGCTTGAAGAGCTTAGAGCTAGCCAAGAGGCAAGAAAAGAGCGTCCAAAATATGATAATAGATATAGAGATTTTACTGGCACGCCTCCAGCTGGCATCGAGCCAGTCATCCGTATCAAAGCCCCACTTAGCGGTGAGATCGTCATACATGATGGTATAAAGGGCGAGGTCAAATTTAAGGTTGAAGACATATTAGACGACTTCATCATCGCAAGAAGCGACGGCACACCGACTTATAACTTTACGGTTGTGATAGATGACGCACTAATGGGTGTAACAGACGTCATCCGTGGTGACGATCACCTCTCAAATACTCCAAAACAGATCGTTCTTTACGAGGCACTTGGCTTTAATACACCAAAATTTTATCACGTCGCCATGATAAACGGCGAGGATGGTAAAAAGCTTAGCAAGAGGCACGGTGCAACTGACGTTATGGAGTATAAAAAGATGGGCTATTTGCCTGAAGCACTCTTAAATTTTCTCGTTCGTCTGGGCTGGAGCCACGGCGATGATGAGATTTTTACTATTGAGGATATGCTTAAATACTTTAATCCAAACGACATCAACAAAAGCTCAAGTACCTATAACGCTCAAAAGCTTGACTGGCTAAATTCTCACTACATTAAGACTTTACCTTACGAGAGGCTAGCGCACGATATGCTTGAGTTTGGCGTTGATTTTAAGGCTTTGGTGAAGGGTGAGCTACTGCTAAATTCACTCCGTGAGAGATCAAAGACACTAATAGAAATGGCAGACAGTGCAAATGCGATAATCAATGCTCCAAAAAGCTACGATGAGAAAGCTTGGGCTAAATTTATAAATGAAAATAGTAAAGAAAATTTGGCTAAATTTGCTCAAATTTTAGACCGTGACCTTGACGCTAAGGGCTACGAGGAGCTAACTAATAAATTTTTAGAGCAAAATGGCTTAAAACTAAAAGACCTAGCTCAGGCTCTAAGAATAGCGCTAACTGGCTCAAGCGTGAGCCCAAGCATCTTTGAAGTGCTTGAAGTAGTGGGCAGTAGCGAGACGAAAAATAGAATACAAAATTTATTAAAGGAAGAAAAATGACACATGTAACTAAAGAAGAAGCACTAAACTACCACATAGGCGGTAAGATCGAGATAAAGGTAAAGACGCCTTGCGAGACATCAAGAGACCTTTCAATGGCCTATACGCCTGGCGTTGCAGAGCCTTGCAAAGAGATAGAGGCTGACAATGAACTAGCTTATAAATATACAAATAAAGCAAATCTAGTAGCCGTCATCACTGATGGTACAGCTGTTCTTGGACTTGGCGATATCGGCGCTATCGCTGGTAAGCCAGTTATGGAAGGAAAGTCAGTTTTATTTAAAAAATTTGCAAATGTTGATGCCTTTGACATCGAGCTAGACGAGCATGATCCTGATAAGATCGTTGAGATTTGCAAGGCTCTTGCTCCGACATTTGGCGGTATAAATTTAGAAGATATCCGTGCTCCAAAGTGCTTTGAGATCGAGAGAAAGCTTCAAGAAGCAGTCGATATCCCAGTCATGCACGACGATCAGCACGGCACAGCGATGATAACAAGCGCTGGCATGATAAATGCGATGGAAATTTCTGGCAAAGATATATCTAAGATAAAAATCGTAGTTAGCGGCGCAGGTGCAGCTGGCATTGCGTGTGCAAAGATGTATAAAGCGCTTGGTGCAAAACACATCGTGATGATAGATAGTAAAGGCGTTATTCACTCAAAAAGAACAGACCTAACGCCTGAAAAGATAGAGTTTGCGCTTGAAACTGAGGACAGAACTCTAGCTGATGCGATGAGGGGTGCTGATATGTTTTTAGGTCTTTCAAAGCCTGGCGTTGTGACAAAAGAGATGGTTGCGTCAATGAATAAAGAGCCTATCATCTTTGCTTTGGCAAACCCAGTACCTGAAATTTTTCCAGAGGATGTTGAGGCTGTAAGAAGTGACGTTATGATGGGTACAGGCAGAAGCGACTATCCTAACCAAGTAAATAACGTTTTGGGCTTCCCATTTATCTTTAGAGGTGCGCTTGATGTTAGAGCTAAAAAGATCACTGAAAATATGAAAATGGCTGCAGCTAGAGCGCTTGCAGAGCTTGCAAAAGAGCCAGTGCCAGCTGAAGTTTTAAAAGCAAGTGGCGTTAGTGAGCTAAAATTTGGCAAAGAGTACATCATCCCAAAACCATTTGACAAACGTGTGCTAACAGCAGTCGCTCCAGCAGTTGCAAAAGCTGCGGTTGATGACGGCGTAGCGAGAGTAAAAGATTTTGATGTTGAGGCTTATAAAGCCAAACTTGCAAAAGGTTTTTAATCAAATCTAGCCCAAATATGGGCTAAATTCTTCTCTTGGCATTTTGTAAAATATAAACCTTGTAAAAACAGTAAATTTAAGGACAAAAAATGCAAAACGTAAAGCTCATCTCGCACCCATTGATCGAGCATAAATTAACAATCTTACGTGATAAAAATACCCAGCCTTTTCAGTTTCGCATGCTAGTTGATGAGATCAGCTACCTTATGATCTTTGAGGCGACTAGAAATTTAAAGGTAAAAGATGTCAAAGTCCAAACACCAGTTGCGCTGGCAGACGCAAAAAGGCTTATTACAAAGGTGATGATATGCCCTATCTTAAGGGCTGCTCTTGGTATGCTTGATAGCGTATTTACCATCATCCCAGATGCGAGTGTGGGCTTTTTGGGCTTTCAGCGAAACGAAGAGACAGCGCAGGCTGAGTTTTTTTACGCAAAGCTTCCAAAAGATGCAAAAGAGCGCATGGCGATCATCATCGACCCTATGTTTGCAACTGGTGGTACGGCGATAGATGCGGTCAAATTCTTGCGTGAAAAGGGCGTTAAGGAGATCAAATTTATCTCTATCATCGCTGCACCTGAGGGGCTAAAGAGATTTAGCGAAATTTACCCAGACGTCGAGGTTTATACAGCTTCGATTGATGAGAAGCTAAACGAGAAAAACTACATCGTTCCAGGTCTTGGTGACGCTGGCGATAGAGTTTTTAACACACTTTAAGGGCAAAATTTGAACAAAAGACTTTTGCCAGCTCTAGTCGCCTTTGTCATTGCTATCATCATTGCACTTTCTTTTTTTCAAAAGAGGGCGGCGAGGCAAACAAAAACGCTCAAATTTTACTTGAACAGCTAAACAAAGAGGGGCAAAAGAGCCAGAGCCTTGCAGAAAACGACTCATACACCTCAAAAGATGAGGTCGCACTTTATATCTATAAATTTAATAAGCTGCCAAAGAATTTCATAACTAAAAAAGAGGCACTTGAACTTGGCTGGGACGCAAAAAGCGGAAATTTATGGCAGGTAAGTGGCGGCAAAAGCATCGGCGGAGATAGATTTTCAAACAGAGAAAAGAAGCTACCTGAAGCTGATGGCAGAAAGTGGTTTGAGTGCGATGTAAATTATAATGGTGGCAGACGCGGCGCTGAAAGAATTTTATATTCAAACGACGGGCTTATCTATTACACGCCTGATCACTACGAGCATTTTTACCTGCTTTATGAAAAGAGGATGCAATGAAAAGCGTGATCTTAGATGCTAAAAAAATGCTCGAAAAAGAGAAGATGCATGAGTATTTAGCGAAGAAATTTGACCTGCCAGAGTACTACGGCAGAAATTTAGACGCGCTCTATGACTCTCTTTGTGAGATAAATGAGCCAACGCTTATAAAGCTAAAAAACGAAGATGCCTTGCAAGGTGGCACGAAAGAGAGCCTAATTCAGCTAGTTCGCGATGTTTGCAACGAAAACGAGTTAGTTAAATTTGAGCTTGTAAAAGATGAAAAATGATATTTGGAAAGATTGATTATCTAAATTTACTCCCATTTCACGTATTTTTAAAATCAGCCCCACTAAGCTCTCAGATAAAAAAGGCGATCGAGTTTAAAAAGGGTGTGCCAAGTAAGCTAAATAGAGCCCTAAACGCTAGAAAGATCGACGCTGCGGTGATCTCAAGCATAGCTAGCAAAAAGGCAAATTTAAAGAAGCTAAATTTTGGAATAGTCGCCAAAAAAGATGTCAAAAGCGTACTTGTTCGAAAAAACTCCGCTATGAAATTTGACCCAGCTTCAGCTAGCTCAAACGCCCTAGCCAAGGTGCTTAATCTAAATGGCGAGGTGATCATAGGTGACAGGGCGCTAAAGGCATACTTAAGCGAGGGTAAAGAGTGCTTTTATGACCTTGGTAAAATTTGGCACGAAAAGACAAATTTGCCATTTGTTTTTGGTAGATTTTCATATGTAAAAAATGGCTCGTTTTACAAAAGACTGGTTGCAAAATTTCTACAAAAAAATGTAAAAATTCCAAATTATATATTAGCTCAGTATGCCAAAAGTCGCGACATAAGCGAGCAAGATATCAAGTGGTATCTTAAATTTATAAGCTACAAAATAGGCCCAAAAGAGCAAAAATCACTCCGAAAATTTTTTAAAGAAAATAGACTATTAAAGGCAGCAAAAAAGAATTAAATTTTTATAGCTGCCAAGAAGCTATAAAATTTAGTGGTGCATATGCATATTAGTTGAGTTATCATCACCCATATTTTGCATCATCTTGTGGTGATCGTGCATTGGCATATCTGCTGGCATGTTCATTGGCATATTCATATGCATACCCATCTCACCGTTTTCAGCCTTGTAGCCAGTTATGGTAGGATCAACCATGCCAAATATCATTGCGACGTGTGCGACGATCAAGGCAAATATGAGTAGGCAAAAGTGAAGCTTTAGCTTTGCCTTTTCGCTTGCGTTTTTGTAGATCAAATTTAGCTCTAAAAGCGCGATGCCAAGAAGTGGTATGACGCTGATGAGATATGAGTAGACAGCGATGACATCGGCATATCCACGCCATTTTATACTTGGATAAATTTTTGCCATAAAATAGATCACAAGAGCTGTAAAATAGACCCCAAGCACTATGCCAGCAAATTTGCCAACAGCCTTATAGCCAGCATTTTTACCGCTATCCATGTGATACATAGTGAGAAACTCCATCGCCACTAAAAGCTCCGTAAGCCCCACAGGTATCACCATGAAGAGGATTAGATTGTAAGGTTGATTGAGCGATAAAAGCTCCATGTAGTGTGTCATTACCATTGTAAGTCCTTTGTAAAAAATTTAAAGAAGATTAACGCCAAATTGCTAATAATTATAAAATATCAAGATAACAAATTTAAGCGGATGTTAAATTTACTCCTAGCTTGGCTAAGAGTAAATTTAAGCTAGTCTTTAAACTCGTGTGAGATGACTGGAGAAAATTCTTCCCAGTGAAGCTTAGTTTTAAATGTTGGCATCTTGCTTTGAAATGGCTCTTTTTTCAGTGCCGCCATAGCGACACTATCGCCTTTTGGCTTAGCCGGTGCTTCTACGTTTAGTATAGAGCGTTCAAGCTCGATGAAGTCTTTTAAAATGACTGTGTATGATTTAAAGAAATTTGCCTCTTTGTGAGCTGAAAGTAGCTGAGAAAACTCATCTACAAATAAATTTAAAGTCTCGCCAAAGAGCTTATTGCTAATATTTTTTGCATCATCAAACTCATCTTTTAAAAATGTAGCCATTGCTAAAAATATAAATCCAACGTAGTCCTCGCTATCTTTGCAAAGCTCGCTATCACGTCTATATGGGCTTAGTTTTAAACATTCGATAACCTTAAGCCTAGCTGCTCCGTTATCTCTGCCCTCTTCATAAAATGAAGCGCTTAAGGGGATATTTGTAAAGCCAAAAAGAACGTCATTTTGTTCTTTTGAAAATTCTTCAAAGCTAAATTTATCTAAATTTTTAAATGCAGCATCACTATCCTCACTTAAAGGATTTGCGCTTAAGTATCTTAACTGCTCTTTCCACCTTGAAAATTTCTCATCATTTGTGTAAAAAAACATAGGATATGCTAGAAATTCGTAAAAATATGATCTTGCTTTTATGATGTTTTTATCCATTTAATAAATCCTCTTTCATCGCGTTTATTTGGGCTTGAACCATTAGTTTGGCCTTACAGTCAGCACAGCAGTAAAGTGCTTTTATCTTAACCCTATCGTTGCCAAATCTTGGTTGCATTATAGTTGCGATCTTTTCGACAGCTTTTTTAGTCGCAAACTCTTTTCCGCACTCAACACAGGCAAAAAGCTCATCTCGTGCCAGCTCATTATATGTAAAAAACTCAGGCTTAAGAGAAATTTTTCCAACTTCAAGGCTTATGGTATCTTTTTCAGCACAGCTTAGTTCGCAGTATCCGCAAGCTGTACAGACGCTTGGATTAAATAAAATCGAATTTGTCTTTTTATCAGCCACTAGCGCGCTTACGTTACAAGCGCCAACGCAACTTAGACAAAGTGTACAGCTATCAGTGTTTATCTTGACATCGCCGTATCTTATCATCTCGCCACTTTTTACTACGCCAAGATCTTCGCTACCTACTAAAAACTCGAGCCTTTTTGCAAAAATTTCTCTTTTTGGCAAGGCATATTCGTTTATCGTGTGTTGTGAGTCAGCTATAAATTTTGCCTTTTTGAGCGATTCTTCAAGCTCATTTTTATCTTTAGCGTGATAGATCGCCGTCTCTTTAAATTTAAGCTCATAAATTTGATTTAAGATGCTAATGGCGTCTTTTTCGCCTTTGCCAAGAGTTTTGCTAAATAAAATCACACTCGCACCACTTTCTTGAAGTAATGTAAGAAGATGCGCTTGATTTAACATATGTGGTGCTGATATGAAAAAAGGTAAGACATTTTCAGGTAGGCTTATATTTAGCTCGTCTAAATTTGTTTCATTAGAGATTATTAGTGGAATTTTACCTTTGTAAAGTTTGGCAATAGTAGCAAATGAGTTTTGTGGCATAAGTGTAGAGTCAAGAGATCCGCTAGGGCAGACACTAATGCAGTTACCACAATTTACACAATCAATCTGTGAGAAAACAAGATGCTTTGTCTCGTCTTCTTTTAAAATGGCAACTGTTGGGCAAACTTCGGCACAACGCCCGCAAATTTCAGTCCTGCGCTCGTGATACTGGCATATTGACGAGTCGTACTGTGTAAAGCTTTTGTATCTAAATTTTGGGCTTTTTGAATTTAAAATTTCAAGTACTTTTTCATCTTTAAGCCCTGCTATCTCGTAACAGCCGCTTTGCTTTAGCATATAGTCCCTTGCATTTTCAACCAAGAAAAAGTCGCAATCAACCTCAAATTCGTCATTTGCTCTAAGCACCAAAACGCTTAGCTCGCCAGCTGCGCCATATATAAATTTAACTTCAAAATGCGTAAGCTCGATCACTTTGTAGCCATTTTCTTTTAGTAAATTTGCTAGCTCTGCTCGGCCTGAGTTGCTTACAATGACGACATTTTTGCCGACCTCTTTTTCGTAATCCACATCCTTTGCCATGTCAAAGGCGCTCGCTCTTGCCTCGTAGAGTAAAAGGGTATTTTTGGCTTTTTCTAAGACGCTTGCGGTGGTATTTTTAAGGTAGAAATTTATCTCAGGTGCGATGATGTTTGCTTTTAGCTTTGGAGAGTTTGAGACTAGATAGTCGCCATTTTCGTTGTTGATCTCTATCTGCTCGTTTAGCATCAAAGCATCGTCAAAATCGTTATAAAAGCCAAATTCTTTCATTGTTTCTCCTATTATCAAAAACGGCCTTATTCTAATATTAATGGGATTAATAGACTCTGAAATTTATATCCTCTTTTTTGCTCTAAGTTTTAATTTATAATATTTTTATGTTAAAATCACGCCTTGGTAAAACTAACTTACTAGGAGCGCAAATTGAACGATTTAAGAAATATCCCACAAGTTGATAAGATCATAAAAAACGAAGCATTTTCGGGACTTGATACGAGTTTAGTCACTATGCTTGCAAGGCAAATTTTAGATGAGGTTAGGGCTAAAATTTTAAATGAAAATGCTAGCTTTAGTGGCGAAGAGATAATAAATTTGATCCTAGATGAGTATGATAAATTTAATGAAGCAAGCCTTCAAAGGGTGCTAAATTTAACCGGCGTTGCTATACATACAAACCTTGCTAGAAGTGTTATCGATAAAGAAATTTTAAAGCGAGCAATGCCTGTTATCACAGGATATTCTAACCTAGAGTACAACCTAAAAACAGGCAGCCGAGGCAATAGATATGACTACGTTGGCTCGCTCATCGCAAGAGCCTTTGGTTTTGAAGATGCCATCGTTGTAAATAACAACGCAAGCGCTGTATTTTTGGTGCTAAACACCTTTGCAAAGGGCAGGGAGGTGGTCGTTAGCAGGGGCGAGCTAGTCGAGATCGGCGGTAGTTTTAGAGTGCCAGAGGTGATGGCAAACGCAGGCTGCATCCTAAAAGAGGTCGGCACTACAAACAAAACTAGGCTAAAAGACTACGAAGAGGCGATCAGCGATGAGACGGCGATGCTTGTAAAGGTTCATAGATCAAATTTTGATATCGTTGGCTTTAGCGAAGAGACCACGGCAAATGAGCTTAGCGAGCTAGCAAGCAGGCAAAATTTGATAGATTATTTTGATCTTGGCAGTGGATTTTACGGAAATTTGCCCTTTAACTTAGACAAAAACGAGCCAGATCTAAAAAATTTAAAAGATATTTCGCTAGTTAGCTTTAGCGGTGATAAGCTGCTTGGCGCGGTGCAGTGTGGCATAATAGTCGGCAAAAAAGAGCTCATCGCAAAGCTTAGAAAAAACCAGCTTTTAAGGATGCTTCGCGTCGATAAAGTGATCATCTCGCTTTTGGCTGAGAGCATGAAAGCTTATCTAAACAAAGAATTTGAGCTAATCACAACGCAAAAGTTGCTTCATAAAAGTGTAAAAGAGCTTGAAGGCTTAGCAAATTTTATAAATAAAAATTTAAAAAATCCGCTTGAGATAGTGCGAACTTCGACCTTTGTAGGGGGTGGTGCTATGCCAAATAAAAAGATCCCAAGCGTGGCGCTTGCATTTAGTGGCGAGGCAAATTTAAACGAGCTAAAATTTAGGCAGAAAAAGGTGATCGGACGCATAGAAAATGACAAATTTATGCTCGATCTTAGATCGCTTTTAGATGAGGACGTAGAAGTGCTAATAAAAATAATAAATGAAACGGAAGAAAAATGAGTTTAATAATAGGAACAGCAGGGCATATCGACCACGGAAAAACCGCGCTTATAAAGGAGCTAAACGGCTTTGAAGGGGACAATCTTGAAGAGGAGAAAAAGCGTGGTATAACGATCGATCTAAGCTTTTCAAATTTAAGCAAAAACAGCGAAAATATCGCATTTATAGACGTGCCAGGGCATGAAAATCTCATAAAAACGATGATAAGTGGTGCGTACGGCTTTGACGCGTGCTTGTTTGTGGTGGCGGCAAATGACGGGCTTATGCCCCAAAGTTTGGAGCACCTTGAAATTTTAAATATTCTTGGCGTGAAATCTGTGATCGTGGCGCTTACAAAGTGTGATTTGGTTGATGAAGCTACCATAAATTTAAGAAAAAAAGAGATAAGAGATGAAATTTCTAAATTTAAAAATCTGCAAATTTTAGAAATTTTCGCCGTTAGTATAAAGGATAAGGCAAGCACCGATGAGCTTAGAAACTATCTCTTTACACTAAGAGCCAAAAAGCGCGATGAGGACGGCGTTTTTAGATACTACATCGATAGGGTCTTTAGCCTAAAAGGTATCGGTAACGTCGTAACTGGCACCGTCATAGAGGGAAGTGTCAATAAAAATGAGAAGCTTTTTAACTACGACGCTGGCAAAGAGGTGCTAGTAAGAAGCGTGCAAAGCCACGATGAATTCGTAGAGCGAGCAGGTGTTAGCAGCCGTGTGGCGCTAAATTTGACTGGTGTGGAGCTTAGCGAGCTAAAAAAGGGGCAGCTACTTAGCAAAAAAGGCTTTTTTAGGGGATTTAGAGAGGTTGATGCGGTAGTAACTGCAAAAAATTTGATCCACTCCCAAAGCGTGACCTTTTGTGTGGGCGCTAAAAACGTGCCAGCAAAGGTGCTAATCCTTAGCCAAAAAGATGATAGCTACTTTGTGAGCTTTAAATTTCAAAGCGATATGTTTTTGAAATTTGACGAGGCCTTTGTTCTTATCTCAGACGCGCGTGTGATAGGCGGTGGTAGAGTGCTAAACCCAGTACTTGAGCCACTAAAAAAGGCTGGCAAAATTCTCTTTTTAGCCTCGCTTTTAAGGCGTGATTTTGTTGAAGCCTTTTCTATACTTAAAGAAGCCCACAAAAATGGCTTTGGCATTATCTCTTCTTATCAAAGATTTGGTCTAAGTCACGAAGAGGCTGTGGCAGTTGCTAAAAAAGTCTCAAACGTCTTTGTCGATGAAAAGGCTTTAAATATCTACGATCTAAGTGCGGTTGAGCGGATAAAATCTGTGGTTAAATTTATGATAGAGAAAAATGAATTTGCCGTTTTCTCAGCTCAAAGTATAAGCCTAAAGCTTGCTTGGGCTAGTCAAAATTTGGCTCAAAAAGCACTTGATGAGCTTGAAAGTATAAACTTAATCTCTAAAAATGATGGCGTCTATACAAAAAAAGGCGTTGATATAAGCAAACTAAAAGTAAGGCTTGAAGAGAAAATTTATGAAATTTTAGAAAGCGGAAAGCTAGCTCCAACAGCACCTTATAATATATATGATGAGCTGGAAATAGATAGGTTAAGTGGTGATAATGCCCTTAAAAAGCTAACTGCAATGGGCAGAGTTGTAAGGCTGGAGCATAATCTTTTTATCACTAGAAATTCGCTAAAAATGGCACTTGATAAACTAAGAGAGATCATCAAAAATCAAGGCTTTGTAAATGTCACAAACGCCAAGGATGCACTAAATTTAAGTAGAAAATATGTAATCGCTTATCTTGAGCAGCTCGATCTTGAGAGTGACATAATGAAGCAAGGAAATGATAGAGTCTTTCGTGGTTAGTATTCATTTACAAAAAGTAAATATAATCCGCCAAATTTTTAAAAAGGAAAAAAATGAAAAAAGTGGTTTTGGCCTCAATAATAGTGGCAACTAGCCTAATGGCAGCTAGCAATAAGCAAATAGAAGATTTTTACTCAGAAGTTTTTAAAAATCAAAATATCGATGGTGTTAATGTAAAAGTCGTAGAGCGCACTAAAATTTTAGATGATATAGAAAAAGTAAGCTTAAAATTTAGCAAAGGGGATATGTCTCAAGAAGATGTGACTTTTGTTAAGGGCGATCTTATGTTTCCTGATGTTGTAAATTTAAAGGAGCAAAAGTCTTATTTGGCTGAAGAAAAAAAGGTAATCGCAGAAAAAGCAGCACTTGATTTAGTAAAATCACTAGCTAAAATTTATAAAAATGAAGACAAGGTAAATGTTATAACTCTCGGCAATGATAGCAAAAAGCCAACTCTTATCATGTTTTCAGATCCTGAATGCCCATATTGTAGAGCCGAGCTAGCAAAGATTGAAACGACATTAAAAGACAATAACGTTGAAATCATCCTAACTCCAGTGCATGAACTATCGTCTTTGCAAAAAAGTGCTTTGATCTATAAAGATATAAAAAATGCAAAAAGTGATAGCGATAAGGTTAAAATTTTAAGAAAGTATTTCTCTGAAGATTATAATGTAGATGAAAAAAATGTTAGCAAAGAAGAGAGCGACAAGATCGATACTTTACGTAAAAAATATTTCTCAGCTGGCGTTAGATCAGTACCATTTATCATAAACAAAAGTGATCTAAAATAATCTTTTCTAGGGAACTCTCCCTAGAATTTCTTCTTTTAATAAAAATTCTTAAATTTTAAAATACATTTAACTATATTTTTAATAAATACTTAATAAATATAACTAATATTATATATTTACTTTTATTATTTTATAAATATGCTAAATTCACACAGTTTAATTCTAGCTCTAAAAGCCCTGAAATAGACTGTTTGCAATATTTTAGTATCTCTAAATATGCAAATTTTACATATTATGGAACCAAATTTCTCAAATTTTTAAGATTTGAGGGGCAAGGAGAAAAAATGCAAGGATCAAGAAGAGATTTTTTAAAGAAATCTCTAAAAGTTGGTACTGCTGGCGGAATACTCGCAGTTTCTGCAATAGCAAAAACAACTAGTGATGACTTAGCTCCTGATGGCAATGGCGTCGTCGTTGGCAAGTCAAACAAAAAAGAGGTGCTTTATAAAAAAAGCAAGAACTGGGAAACCTACTATAAAATCGCATACTAAGGGAGAAAACCATGAGTGATGCACGTATAGGAAGACGTTCATTTTTAAAGCTAGCCGCACTTGGTGCTGGAAGCACAATGGCTTTCGGAGAAAATGAAACGATAAGAAAAGCAAGTGATGAGGAGATAAAAAATCCTTTCCCTGGCTCAAAAAAGGTTAGAACGATTTGTTCTATTTGCTCAGCAGGCTGTGGTATCGAGGCTGAGGTAAAAGATGGTGTTTGGGTTCGTCAAGATATGGCGATGCATCATCCGATATCTCAGGGCTCACACTGCTCAAAAGGTATCGATCAGATCGATCTTACACACAGTAAACAACGCATCAAATATCCTATGAAAAAAGTTGATGGTAAATGGCAAAGAATTTCATGGGATCAAGCTGTAAATGAGATCGGCGATAAGATGCTTCAGATCCGCAAAGAAGATGGCCCTGATAGTGTTGTTTTCTTAGGATCAGCTAAATTTAACAACGAACAGTCTTATTACTTTAGAAAATTTTGTGCATTTTGGGGTACAAACAGTAACGATCACGTAGCAAGAATTTGACATAGCGCAACAGTCGCCGGTGTGGCGAATACTTGGGGTTATGGCGCGATGACAAACCACTTTGGAGATATGGCTGCAAACTCAAAATGTATATTTATCATTGGAGCGAACCCAGCTGTAGCGAACCCAGTTGGTGGCATGAAGCACACTTTACAAGCAAAAGATAGAAACAATGCAAAAGTAATTGTAGCTGATCCAAATTTTACAAAGACAGCTGCACATGCTGATCTTTATTTGAGACAAAGATCAGGAACTGATATTGCGCTTGTTTATGGTCTTATTCATATCATTCTTAAAAATGGTTGGGAAGATAAAGAATTTATAGAAAATAGGACTTACGGTATTGATGAGATAAGAAAAGAGGCTGAGCACTGGACACCAGAGGTTACATCTGATGTTACTGGAGTACCAGTTGATAAGCTACTAAAAGCTGCAGACATTCTAGCTCACACAAAACCAGGTACTGTTGTTTGGGCACTTGGCATCACTCAACACTCAGTTGGTACATCAAATACAAGAATTTTACCTATCCTTCAACTAATTCTAGGAAATATGGGTAAAGCAGGCGGCGGCTGTAATATCATTCGTGGTCACGACAATGTTCAAGGCTCAACTGATATGTGTAACCTTTCAGATAGCTTGCCAATGTATTATGGCTTAACTGATGCAGCATGGAAATATTATTGCAAAGGCTGGGGCGTTGATTATGATGAATTTATTAAACGCTTTGCGGTCTCAACAAAAGAGCCAAAACAAGGCGGCACTCCTGTTAAAAACACAGTCTTTGAAGAGTATTATTACCACGATCCTAAACATCCAGAAGATAGGAACTGGAGAAACGAAAAAGGCTGGTCACTTTCAAAATGGTGGCAAGGCGTCTTAAAAGAGGAAAATACATTTAGCAGTGGTGCATTAAGAGTTCTTTGGGTTCAAGGAACTGGTCTAACATCTATGGCGCACTTGGCTAAAATTCAAGAAGCAGCTTCAAAACTAGATATGATCGTTGTAGCTGAGCCATTTGTAAATGAAATTTCTATCCTTTCAGACAGAAAAGATGGCGTTTATATCTTGCCAGTAGCGACTGCATTTGAAAATGAAGGTCACTTAAGTGCTACAAACCGCTCAGGACAATGGAGAACAAAAGTCGTTGATCCACTTTATGAGAGCAAGGGCGATCACGAAGTAATGTTCTTATTTGCTAAGAAATTTGGCTTTTACGATGAATACGTAAGAGGCATGAAAATGGGTATCGTAGATCATGAAATAAAACAAGTAAAAGATGATTTTGTATGGCCTGATGATGCGACAAATGAGATAGCAAGAATTGGAAATTCTATAGGTTATGGTGGTAGAACAGCCGAGATGTTCAGACGCCATCAAGCAAACTGGGATAAATTTGACCCAGATACACTAATAGGTATTGGTGGTGAAGTTAAAGGCGAATACTACGGTAAACCATGGCCAGCATGGGATGAAAAACACCCTGGAACACCAATACTATATGATATGAGCAAACCTTATGTTGAAGGTGGTTCAGGCTTTAGAAATCGCTTTGGACTCGAACATAATGGCGTTAGTCAGCTAGCTAGCGAAGAGACAACACTTGTTGGCTCAGCTATAAAAGGTGGCTATCCACAAATCACAAAAGATAATATAGAAAAAGTCTTAGGCATAACTCTAACTGAAGAAGAGAAAGCTAAGATGGGACCAAGCTGGAGCATGGATTATAGTGGTATTATCTTTAAAAAATGCCGTGAAAAAGGTGTTGTGCCTTATGGTAATGCAAGGGCAAGAGCTATCGTTTGGGAATTTCTCGATCCTATTCCAAAACATAGAGAGCCAATCCACTCACCACGCTGGGATCTTGTTCAAAAGTATCCAACATTTGAAGATCAGGCTAGAAATTTCCGTGTTGCTACTAAATATAAGTCAGAGCAACAAGCAAAAGACTGGTCAAAAGAGTTCCCTATCGTGTTTAGTACGCAACGCGTCGTAAACCTAAGTGGTGCTGGTATGATCGAAAGAACAAGTAAATATCTATCAGCTATTACACCTGAGATGTTTGCTAACGTTCACCCTGAGCTTGCTCTAAAACACGGCATAAAAGACCGCGACATGATGTGGATCCACAGTCCACAAGGCACGAAGATAAAAGTGAGATGTTATCACAGCTATATGGTAACTCCAGATAGAATTTGTATGCCTTACAACTTTGCTGGTGTTATGCAAGGTGTTGATCTTTCAGATCGCTATCCAGAGGGCACTAAGCCTTATGTTATCGGCGAGAGCTCCAATACGATTACAAACTACGGATTTGACCCAGTTACTCAAATTTCAGAGTTTAACGCAGGTCTTTGTCGTATAGAAAAAGCTGAGGAAAATACATTTAAAACATCGTTTTTCCATGAATATGGCGAGAGAGACGCCATGGGTAAAGAGTAAGGAGGAATAAAATGGCAAGAATGAAATTTTTCGTAGATACTAATAGATGCATTAGTTGTTATGGTTGCCAAGTTGCTTGCTCTTCTGCTCATGAACTTCCAGTGGGAATTTATAGAAGGAAGGTCATTACGCTTCACGATGGTATCGAAGGTAAAGAGGTTTCAACTACCATTGCATGCCAACACTGTACTGATGCACCTTGTGAGCAAGTTTGCCCGGTTGATTGTTTCTACATTAGAGCTGATGGCATCGTGCTTCATGATAAAAATATATGCATAGGCTGTGGTTACTGCTTATATGCTTGTCCGTTTGGTGCACCACAGTTCCCTAAAGATGGAGCATTTGGTGTAAAGGGCGTTATGGATAAATGTACAATGTGTGCAGGCGGTCCAGAGCCAACAAACTCACACGAGGAGAGAGAGCTTTACGGTCAAAATAGAATGGCTGAAGGAAAAGTGCCTATGTGTGCGGCTGTTTGTGCTACAAATGCACTTTTAGTTGGAGATGCGGCTGAAGTATCAAATGTATATCGCAAACGCGTTATGCTAAGAAATACTGGCTAAATGCCTAACAAGAAGGAGAGCATTTGCTCTCCTTTAAATTTTAGAATCTAAACTTAAAACCTTTTTATTTTTTATAAGACTACTATTCTTATATTCAAAAGATAAATTTTAAATTTACATTAGAAAATTTCTAAAATCATTTAAAATTGGCTATTTGAAGACAAATTTCTTTTTATTATCTCAATTTACTCTATTTTATGATAATCGTTTTTATTTTAATCAAAGTAAAGCCTTGATAATATTCACTTCAAAAAAATCTCACAGGTGGTTTATTTAATGAATAAATTCTTAAAATTTATGTTAATTATGTTGTTGCCTATTTGGCTCGTGGCAAAAAACGACGACTATGAGCAAGTCGCAGCTCAGATAAAAGAGTCGTTACAAAAAGTAATAACAGAGTATAGAGCGGGCAATGTTGAACAAGCGGTCAGTGATACTCAAAACGCTTATTTTGGCTTATTTGAAGATGTCGAAGCTGGCATTAGAATAAATTTAGGTCAGAAAAAGGCTTACTCTATGGAGAAGCAATTTGGCGAGATCAGAAAGGCGATAAAAGCAGGCGAAGCGCCAGATGATGTGCAAAAAAGAATAGATCAGATAAATAGCGAGATCGCTGAAGTTCTACCAGTTATCTTAAAAGGGCATAGACTAGTTGGTGAGTATTCAGACAGCCCAGCTCAAGCTGCTACAACTGATTATGATACTTCTAAATTTATCCCTGAGTGGAAAGTGGCATTTGCAAATTTATCAGCTGATCTAGATAAAGCAATAGCAAGCTATGAGAGCGATAAGCAAGATGATGCCAAAAGTGCTATTCAAGATGCTAAATTTACAGATTACAGAAATACTCAACTTGAAATCGCTATTCGCCAGCATATAGAAAATGGTAAAAGCATAGATGCTGATATCCAAAGAAAGATGGGCGAAGCGATCAGCGGCATCACAAATGGTATAAGCAAAGATGATTTTAAAACTAAGCTAGATGAGATCAAGAAACTAGCATATGAGGCAATCTCAAAACTCCCAGCAGATACTGCAAAACTAGCAAAAGTTGATATGAGTGATGTAGAAGCAGCTTCTGAAGAAGATAGTGGTGCAGATTATACCAAAGTCGTTCAAAACATAAACGACAAAATTCAAGCTGCTATCACACTTTATAAAAATGGTGATGTAAAAAAAGCTATGGGCGATATCCAAGACATCTACTTTGATGAGTTTGAAGGTAGCGGTATGGAGAATAAAGTAGGCGCAATAGATGTAAATTTAAAAACAGCTATTGAAGCTACATTTGGCAATCTTGTAGCCCTTATGAAATCAGGTGTAGACGAAAAAACTCTTCAAGAAAGCGCAAGCAAGATGTCATCTCAGCTAGCAGCCGCACTTGAAAAAACTAGCGGTTCAAGCTCACCTTGGACGCTATTTATCTGGGCGCTAACTATAATCTTAAGAGAGGGCTTTGAAGCTCTTATCATCGTTGCAGCCGTCGTTGCATACCTTGTAAAAACTGGCAATGCTAAAGCGATGGGCAAAGTTGTTTATAGCTCAGTTGGCGTGGCTGTCATCTTAAGCTTTGTTATGGCGTGGATCATGAACGTCATCTTTGGCGAGGCAGCAGGTCAAAAAAGAGAGCTTATGGAAGGCATCACGATGCTTGTTGCAGTGGGACTTCTATTTTACGTTGGCTTCTGGCTTCTTTCAAATGCTGGCGCTAAAAAATGGAACGACTACATCAAATCACATGTATCTGAGTCTATCTCAAGTGGCTCGAGCACAGCGCTTTGGTGGACTGTATTTTTAGCGGTATTTAGAGAGGGTGCTGAAACTGTACTATTTTATCAGGCGCTTATTTTTGGAGCTAAAGATTCAGCTGGTTACTCGATGATTGCAGCTGGCTTTGTGATAGGACTTATCGTTCTTTTAATAGTCTATTTCTTATTTAAAATTTTTGCTGTTAAAATTCCTATTAAACCATTTTTTATATTTACGTCAGCTATTATCTTTTATATGTCGATCGTCTTTGTTGGCAAGGGTGTTGGCGAACTAGTTGAGGGCAAAATTTTCATCCCAACTATCATAAAAGGACTTAGCTTCCCTGACTGGATGAGAGACTGGCTAGGACTTCAGCCATATTATGAGAGCTTAGTACCTCAAATCATTATGGTGCTTGCTCTAATTATAGGCATCGTTATCATGAAATCAAAACAAAATAAAAACTAATCTTATTAAAAGGAGAGGAAATGAATAAAATTCTTAGTTCAGCTCTAGCACTTAGCCTAGCAGCTGGTTTTGCACTTGCTGGAGAGCACCCAATCGGCGAGCCTGTAGAGGCTAATGGTATGGAGATAGCTGCTGTTTATCTTGAGCCAATCGACATGGAGCCAAAAGGCGTTGATCTAGCTCCAAGCTTGGCTGATCTTCACTTAGAAGCTGACATCCACGCTGTAAAAGGCAACAAAAACGGCTTTGGCGAAGGCGAGTGGATCCCATACCTAAAGATCAACTATGAGCTAAAAAACCTTGATAATGGTAAAACTAAAAAAGGTACATTTATGCCAATGGTTGCAAGCGATGGCCCACACTACGGTGCTAACGTAAAAATGGATACAGGCGTTGGTAACTATGAGCTTAAATTCCACATCGACAATCCAGAAAAACAAGGCTTTGGTCGCCACGCTGACAAAGAGACTGGTGTTGGTAAATGGTTTGAGCCTTTCACAACAACTTATAAATTTCAATGGACAGGTGGTCCTGTTAAATAATCACTTTGGGGCGTTCTCGCCCCTTTTTAAAAATTCTCATAGGGTTTAGTTATGTCAATTTACTTCTATCAGGTCTTTTTAGCCCTCCTTGGATTTACGCTTTTTGCTGCCTTAAATAACAATGGCAAAAGTTTAAAAACGATCTTTTTACCGTCATTTCTTGGCGTTGTTGCTGGTGTGCTTATCTTTAAAGCTGCTCGTCATGCGCTTGTTGATGATCAGTTTAAAATTTTCATAGATTCTGTGACACTAGTTTTTTTACTAATTAGCATTTTATGGATATTTTTCGAGCTTAAGATAGCAAAAATCGTAACGTTTTCTATTTTAGGCATCGGCTTTGGCTTTGGCTATAGCTCAAGTAGCGCTTTGTTCCCGTTATTTGGTGGCGAACTGCTTGACACGCTTTCAGTCATAAGCTTCTTTTTGATGATCTTTGCGATGATCTTGATACTATTTTTATTTTTCTTCATTTCAAATTTAAAAGCAAGCATACCATCATCAATAGCTAAAATTTTAGCTCTTATAACATTAGTATTTTTACTAGTTGATAGAAGCTCACAAACTGCACTTGAGCTTTTACGTGCAGGCGCTTTAAAGATAAGTAGCGAGCTAAATTCTCAAATTTTATCTATCAGCGCAAAAGGCATCTACGTCACAGAATTTAGTGCCTATTTTTACATAGCAGTGATCCTTCTTTTATGCATCATCGCGCTTTGCTTTGTGCCAAAGAGTATCGATAAGAGCACGTTTGGCTCTATCAAATACCGCTTTACAAAAGCCATTAGAGAAAATGTCTTTGACAATGCAAAATTTGCATTTTGCAGCGTTTTAATAGCGCTTGGATTTTCACTTTATTTTGATCTTTACGCATCTCGCCCACCTCAAATTTCAGAGCCGGTCTTGGTTGAGCCAGTGGGAGATAAATTTATATTTGATGTTGATATGTTAAAAGATAACGAGCTTCACAGATTTGCCTACATTACAGACGAGGGCAAACAGGTGAGATTTTTCTTGCTAAACCGCTTTAGCGACCGCCCATCTCCAGTCATCGTATTTGACTCGTGTATGATCTGCGGCGACATGGGCTATATCAAGAAAGGAAATGACCTTATTTGTATCTCTTGTAATGTTAGAATTTTCTTGCCGTCAGTTGGCAAAGAGGGTGGTTGTAACCCGATCCCTATGGCATTTACCTTTGATGGTAAAAATATCATAGTTGATTACAAAACGATCGTCGCAGGGGCAAACTACTTCAGCAAGGTCGTCGAAAAGATGGTGCTTGACCCAGTTAGTCGCAAAAAGGTGAGCAATCTTGATTCAAGATCATATTTATACTACGGACGCACATATTTCTTTGAGAGCAACGAAACTCAGGCGAAATTTGAAGCAAATCCAGAAAAATATGTAGAAACAAATGGAACGTTAAAATGAAAAATATGCAACTAAGAATGATAAAAAGCTCGATCACGGGCTCGAAGGTGCAAAAGACGATGGCGTTTATTACCATCTTGCTAGCTGCTCTTTTGATAGCTTGCATGCTAAACATTACGCTAAAAATCGGCGATCAAGTAGCAACCGAGCTTAGAGGATATGGCTCAAATATCGTTGTTTTGCCACGCGGTGAGAGCCTAAGTATCGAGATCGAGGGTAAAAATTTCACCCCACTAAAATCACAAAATTTACTTCCAGAAGCTGATATTTATAAGATAAAAGAGATCTTTTGGAGAAACAATATCGTTGCTTTTGCGCCGTTTTTAGAGGCAAAAGTTAAAGATGAAAAAGGAATTGAATTTGCCTTTGAAGGAACCTATTTTGATAAAAACATCGGTCTAAAAGATGAGCCAGAATTTAGCACAGGCGTTAAGAGCTTGTATGGATTTTGGGGCGTTGAGGGTGTTTGGCCAAAAGATGAAAGTATGGATGAAATTTTAGTTGGCGAAGAACTTTCTAAGGCTAAAAATTTAAAGATTGGCGACAAACTTAGTCTTGTGGGCAAAAATGGCGTAAGAGAGGTTAAAATAGTTGGAATTTTAAAAGGAGCTAGTGACGAGACGCATAAGCTAGTTGGCTCATTAAAGCTTGCTGGAGATCTTTCAGGTCACGCTGGCTCATATACAAAGGCTGAAGTCTCAGCCATGACGATCCCAGAAAACGACCTATCGCTAAAGGCTAGACGAAATTTAGACAACCTTGATAGTGCAGAGTATGACAAATGGTACTGCTCAGCTTATGCAGGATCGATCGCATTTCAGATAGAAGAAAATTTACCAAACGTTAGCGCAAAGGCAAGCCTTCAAGTAAGCGATGCAGAGAGCAACATCGTAAAGAAAATCCAAAGCCTAATGGGCATCGTTAGTATTATCGCTCTCGTGGTTTCAGCCATCGGCATAACATCGCTAATGACAAGTGAAATTTACCGCCGTAAAAAAGAGATCGGCCTTTTAAAAGCTATAGGTGCTAGCAACTTTGAAATTTACGCTTTGTTTGCTAGCGAAAGCCTTGTGGTTGCCTTTTTTGCAGGTATCACTGGAGCATTTTTAGGATACGCGCTAAGCTACGTGATGTCTTACATTATCTTCTCACATGGCATCGGCATAGCTTGGATCGTGCTACCAATTAGCGTGGCATTTGCCCTGCTTATTTCAGTCGTTGGCTCACTAATGCCAATGAGAAACGTCATAAATTTACTACCTGCGGAGGTGCTATATGACCGCAAATAGCAAATTCTTTTACAATACAATTTATAAAAGTTTAAAAAATGGCTCATCAAGAGTCATGGTCATCGTGATCTCTATCTTACTTGGAGCATGCGTGTGCGCGGCGTTTGTCAATGTCTATCTTGACATTGACTCAAAGGTCTCACGCGAGCTAAAAACTTATGGTGCAAATATGATCTTTGCTCCAAAAGATATGGCGACAAGTGATGATATGAGTGAAAAAACTTACAATGAAATGATCGCTAAGGTACCAAAAGATAAGCTTCTTGGTGAGAGCGGTTATCTCTTTGCTCAGGCAAATATCGGTCCAACAAATGCTATCGTCATGGGAGCAAAATTTAGCAATCTAAAAAAAGTTAAACCATTTTTAGATGTTAGAGATGGAACGATGATAAATGTCGATTTTGACGATAAAAACGTGCTAATAGGCGTCGATCTAGCTCGTCAGGCTGGCTTTAAAGCAGGCGATGATATAGAAATTCGCGCTATTGGCTCAAATGAGAGCATAAATGTAAAGATAAAAGGCGTAGTCGCAAGTGGCGACAAAGAGGATGCGCTTTTGATCACGTCACTATCTTTGGCTCAAAAAATTTCAAATAAAGCTGGCAAAATAAACTATGCTGAAGCTGTTGTGCTTGGTAACTTTGACGAGATAACATCGCTTGCAAAGACTATTAGTAATGATGAAATAGCTACAAAACCAGTAGCAAAGGTCTCAAAATCTGAGGGCTACATCTTAGAGAAGATCAAGCTTTTAATGGCGCTTGTTAGCCTTGTTATTTTGCTCATTACTTCAATGTGCGTAAACACAACGCTTAGTGCTATCTTGCTCTCTCGCTCAAAGGAGATCGCACTTCTTAGAGCCATAGGTGCAAGCAAAAAAGATGTACTAAAGCTATTTGGCTTTGAAACATTTGTGACAGCGCTCATCTCAGCATTAGTTGGTGCATTTTTAGGATATTTACTAGCTCAAATTTTAGGTTATGCGATATTTGATTCTAGTATTGATTTTAGAATTTTAAGCATCCCAGTAGCTGTGATAATATCGCTTTTATTTGCAGCGATCGCAGCGTTTTATCCGATCAAACGGGCACTTAATAATAAAATGGCAGATACATTAAGAGGAGAATGATATGCAAAATGCACTAGAATTAAAAAATATTTGTAAAATTTTTGGCGATGTTAAAGCACTTGATGATATAAATTTTGAGGTTAAAAAAGGTGAGTGGGTCAGCGTAATGGGACCAAGTGGTAGTGGTAAAAGTACGCTTGTGAATATTCTCTCTCTTATGGATACTCCAAGTAGTGGTACTTATATGCTCGGTGGCGATGATGCGAGCAATCTAAATGCTGACGATACACTTAAATTTAGACGCGAGAAAATCGGTCTTATTTTTCAGCAGTTTCACTTAGTACCATATCTTAGCGCACTTGAAAATGTGATGATCGCTCAGTACTATCACAGCTCAGTTGATGAAGAGGACGCTAAAAAGGCACTTGCGGCAGTTGGTCTTTCTCACAGGCTAACACACAGGCCAAGTCAGCTAAGTGGTGGTGAGCAACAACGCCTTTGTATCGCACGCTCGCTCATAAACGATCCTGAAATTTTAATAGCAGATGAGCCAACTGGTAACCTTGATGAAGCAAATGAAAGAGTTATACTTGATCTATTTTGCAAGCTAAGAAAAGATGGCAAGACGATACTTCTAGTAACTCACAACCCTGATCTTGGCGAGTATGGCGATAAGATCGTCTATCTAAGACATGGTAAGCTAGAGAAAATTCGCACTATTGAAAACCCAAAGGTGCCAAATGAGATATAAAATTTTATTTTTATGTCTAGTCTCAGCCCTAGTTATGGGCTGCGTCAAGCAGTATGAGAAGCATCACATTACGCTAAATGACTCAAGCGGCATTGATACGCAGTTTTTTCCAACAGAAAAGAGGCTAAAGATAGGCGATAAGCCATATATGCTATTTTTCTTTGGCACTGACTGCGGAGTATGCAAGGCCGCTATACCTGATCTAAATACACTTGAAAAAGAGTATGGTAAAGAGGTTCAATTCATCGGTGTTTTAGGACCTAGTAAAGGCTTTGATAAAGATATTGAGCTTTTAAAAGAGCACAACATTACCTTTAAAACTACGAGTGATAAGGTTTCAGTTGATTACTTTAGCAAGGCAGTTGGTGGTGTCATGGGCGTGCCAGTTATCTATTTTTTTGATAAAGATGGTAAGATGCGATCAAAATTTATCGGTCTTACACCAAAAAGCGTACTTGAAAGTGCTATAAGATCGCTCTTGTAGGAGTGAATATGAAAAATTTCTTTTTATTTGTCTTGGCGGTATTTTTTATTGGATGTGCTAGTAGTACTCCAAATATCTCGGTTAAAACGAGCGATCCGATCTTTTTTACGCTTAATGAAGCAAATAAAAGCGTCTATGTAAATTTTAAAAATAGCGCGACCGGACAAGATGTAAATGCTGAAATTTTAAGCGAATTTGCAAAGGCTGGCTTTAGAAACGAACCAAATATCAAAAATGCCGACTTCATCATCCTTGGCGATGTGCAAAGCTTTTCTAGGATAATCAAAAGAGATCCTAGATTTTCGATGGGAATGGGATATGGCTTTGGTAGACCAAGCTTTGGCTTTGGCTACTCGATGTTTTTCCCATTTGGCTATTACGATGATGATGACTTTAGTACAAATAGCTACACTTATCACATGCAAGTAAGCGTGCTAGTGCGTCCAAAAAATGGTGGCGAAAAGGCGACAAATATCTCACTTATGCAAGCTGGTAATGTCTATTCTCCAAGCTACATTTGGCCATTTTTTAAAGAACGCCTAGCAAAACAGATCGTTAGCTTTTTTTATAATGTCTCGCAAAAATAGGAGAAATTAGTAAATTTAAAAGGATTTAAATGCTAGTTGATGGAAGCTATGAAATTTCATCTTGTGATGATATTGAACTTGGTATAAAAAGAAGTTCTCCTCTCCTTTCATTCCTGTTATGACAATGCCAAGGATGCAAAAGCTCTTTTGGTGATTATCCCTGGGCTTGTAGAAGACTCTGACCTTGGATATAGAGCTAATCTTATTCGGACTATGGCAGAGACTTATGATGTTGCATGCATTAGTGTGGATTATCACTGCATAGGTAACCGCCCACAGCTTGGGGCGAAATTTGGGCTTGATGATATAGATCGCGAAATCTTAACAAGAGAACTATCAAGCATAGGTATAAATTTACCAATTGATCTAAAAAGTATCGACTGCCACGAGAAGGTTGATTTGCTACTTAAATTTCTCAGCAAAGAGATTACTATTCGAAAAGAGAGAGATATTTTGCCGGCTGATTTTAGACTAAATGCTAGCATTACGATGGTACCAACAAAAAATGAATATCAAAATTTTGGCGTTATACAAGCAATGGATGTGCTAAATGCTGTGCTTTATACAAAAAATATATAAATAATGCTAAATTTGAACATCTGCCAGTGATAATGGTAGGCAGCTCACATGGTGGATATCTGGCACATATGTGTGCTAAGATCGCTCCATGGGCTAGTTGATGCCGTGATAGATAATAGCTCTTATGCCATATTTTTATGGCGTCTTATTGGCTTTGGTAAAGAGATAGATTTTACTAACTATTTTTGTTTTGGTACTGGCATTTTGTATCAAAATTTATATCTTTATTTTTTTGATAAGACCTACTGGACGCTTAATGAAAAATCACCATACTATTTTATTGACGCAAGAGAAGAGATAAGAAACATCCTAAATTTAGATCATTTAAATGTTCAAAGCGGCTATGAAAAGCCAATTTACGTGAGCTATCACTGTATTTGCGATAAAGAAATAGCTCCAGCAAAGGATAAAATCGAGCTTTAAGAGGCTCTTAAGAAGCTTAAATTTAACGCAACATTACATATGATAAAAGATGAGAGTGAGGTTGATGGCAAATTTATAAAGTCTCTAACGCATGGAATGGGGATGTCTTATAAACTACTTTTACAAAAAGAGCTTCCCAGTATGATGGAGAAAATTTTATCTCAAAAAAATAAAAAGAGTAGCAAGAGTATTGAGTATAAATGCGGCGATACGATCTATAAATTTAGTGAAGTCTTAGATCAAATAAATCTTGAAATTTTAGATATTGCTTAGTATTTAAAATAGTTAAAACTAGGCGCATAAACCTAGTTTTTATCAGTCATTATCTATCTCAAAGTCGTAAAATTCGCTTTTATACTCAACATTTCCTATTTTGCTGTATTGTATAAGAGCTGCTTTTATATTATCTATCTGCTGATACATTAGGCCAAGAGCTATTCTATTTTCGATAGCACTAGCATCATTTAGTTTTGTTAGCTCTAAAAGTGCGATCGCGTTTGATACTTTTCCAGCTCCTGTTGCAGCCACAGATGCTAAAAATAATGTGCTAGCGTCATTTACTTTAAACTCATCGATTGCTTGATTATAAAGTTTATAGCTCTCCTCAAAATCGTTTGTAAAGATATCGACATAGGCTAGAGTTTGGATCAAATTTATATTCTTTGGAGCATTTTTTAGCTCAGCTCTTAACTTATCACGCTCTCTTGTAAGTAAGCCCGAAATTTGAAGTAGCTTGATGTATTGTTTTTTGATGATATCAGCGCCGTGATAGAAAGCGTTTGAATCAAGCTGCTTACCATTAAAGTGAATTTGTATCGCTTTTGCATACTCTTTGACATTTTGCTCTTTGTTTTTCGAGATGAAATTTAAGATATTTGCAATAATATCATTTGGCAAAATTTTTAGTAGTTCATCAGCTTTCTTTGCCATTAGCTCATCATTGTTTGTTACTTTTGCGATGATGATATCAAAGGCTAAATTTAGCATTGTCTGCTCTTTTGGCTCTTCAAGCCACCTTATCATCGCACTTTGGTTGCCGCTAACCAGGCTTAGAAGCGAGGCATATAAATTTACAGGCTTTAAACTCTTGTCATTTTCTAAATTTTCGCCGATCTCTTCAATGAGTTTTGGGTTTAAATTTCTATTTATATCTAGACAAATCGCCCCAAAAATACCTGCAAGATGGTTATTTACATCCTGGTGATAGCTTGCTATGAAGTGTTTTGCAGCAAGGCTAAAATTTCCAAGCTGAGCATAACTTAGGGCGAGGTTGTATTGTAAGATAGAGTGATTTGGATAAGTGCTGGCTAGCTCTTCAAACTCTTTATTTGCTTCTTTTAAGCGATAGCTTAGTGCTTTTGCAATAGCTTCACTAAGTTTTGCATTTACTTTTGAAGCAGCTGCACTTTGGCTAAGATAGTCATTTGCTGCTGATGTATCGTCTAAAAAGACGCTAACACCGCCTTTTCTTATCTGCTCGATGCTCTGTTTTGCATCAAAGACCTTGTAAGGCGCGAAGTAAAAAAGCGTCTCATAGCGCCTTGTTCTATCAAAAAAAATATCATCGCTAAAGTGTGCCTGAGCTAGGCTGACATCAAAAAGATCAGGCTTTAGTATCGTTTTTATCTTGTAAATTTTGCTTGGCAAAGAAGCATTGTAGTCGTAAACATCTTTGATAAATGCAGCCGCGTCGCCGTAGTCAGAAGTTTTTAGATCAATTAGCGCCTCAGTCATCTTGATAAGATCGATATTTGGCGTATTTTTAGAAGCTTTTGTTAAATAATCCCTTGCCTTGTCGTATTTGCCAAGTCTTGCATAAAGTTGAGCTAGCGTGAAGTCGGCCTTAAATGCCTTTTGGCTCTCAAGCTTAGCTATTGCTCTTTCATCATCTCCAAGGAGTGATAAAATTTTTGCACTTAAATATGCATATTCGTTTTTATAATCTGCAGTATTTGGATGAGAAAGTGCTTGAAGCGCCTCGTAATAGTTGCCTTTATAGTAGTTTATAAGCGCGTAGTAATAGCTATAAAGTGGCGAGTTGTTTTCATACTGCAAAAATGAATCCGCAAGTCCTATATAGTAGTTAAAATTTTTAGTGTTATTTAGCTCAAGTGAGCAAACAGCAGCATTTATGGCGCTAACTGCTGTGTTTTCTCTATCGGTTATAGCTTTGTTAAAAGATACGATCGCCTCATCACATCTTTCTTGTTTCATCTGCGAAACGCCGAGGTTATAGTTTGAGAGAGATTGGTTATAAACAGCTACGTTTTCATAAATTTTTAGAGCCTCAAATTTATTGCCACGCTCATAAAGCTGATTGGCTTTATTTATCATTTCATCGATCTTTGAAGCGCCAAAATTTTGCGTTTGGTAGTTGTTTTCTATATTTTTTACGATACTTGCAGTATCTATGTTCTCTTTTTTGTCTTTCTTTAGCAAGACAACTAGTAAAACCACTATTAAGATGATAAGCACTAGAGCGACCACGCCTGCTATTATAAAGAGCTTTTTATTGCTCTTTTTTACAGGGATTGGCTCTGGGATACTCTCATCTTGTAGCACGCCTTCACTTGCGATGCTCTCAAGCGAGACGATCTCTTCAGGCGCTTCGGTTTTTGCCTCTTCAGGCGCTTCTTGCTCTGCTTGCTCGCCAGGTGGTTTTAAAACTACAACCTCTTCTTCAGCCACTACATATACCTTTTAAGAACTTCTGGAATTTCAATAGTGCCATCTGCTTTTTGGTAGTTCTCTATGATGGCAATAAGGGTCCTGCCCACAGCTAGACTCGAGCCATTTAGCGTATTTACAAGCATATTTTTCTTGCCATCTTTAAAGCGAATTTTTGCACGCCTTGCTTGAAAATCACGAGTATTGGAAATAGAGCTAATCTCTCTATATTTACCTTGACCAGGTAGCCAAACCTCAAGGTCTATCGTCTTTGCCGCGCTAAAGCCAAGATCGCCACTGCAAAGAAGCATATGGCGGTGAGGAAGTCCAAGGCTAGTTAGTAGATCGCTTGCGCACGATACCATCTCATTTAGCACGTCTTCGCTTTGATCAGGTCTTGTGATACTTACTAGCTCGACCTTTTCAAACTGGTGCTGGCGGATCATACCTCTTGTGTCACGTCCTGCTGAGCCTGCCTCTTGGCGGAAGCATGCTGAGTAGCAAGTCATCTTTATAGGTAACTGCTCAGCTTCAATGATCGTGTCATTGTATAAATTCGTCACAGGTACTTCGCTGGTTGGGATGAGATAGAGGTCTTCGTCACGCACTTTGTAAAGATCCTCTTCAAATTTAGGCAGCTGACCGGTGCCGAAAAGAGTGTTTGAGCTTACTAGATAAGGGACATTTACAAGCTCAAAGCCACGCACGCTGTTAAAGTCGATCATGTAATTAACAAGCGCTCTACTAAGCCTTGCTCCCATGCCACGAAGCACGGTAAAGCGAGATCCTGAGAGCTTTGCGCCCCTTTCAAAGTCAAGCCAACCAAGGCTCTCACCTAGCTCCCAGTGCTCTTTTGGCGTAAAGCTAAATTTAGTTGGCTCAAGCACCGTTTTGATGCAGACATTATCGTCTTCGTCCTTACCAAATGGCACGTCATCATCGGTGATATTTGGCACATTAAATGAAATTTGTTCAAGCTTTTCTTCATATTGTTTAACGATCTCATCGGCGTCAGCAAGGGCAGCTTTGTTTAAATTTAGCTCATTTTTAAGCTCGCTTACATCTTCGCCAGCTCTTGCCTTTATGCCAAGCTCTTTGCTCTTTGCGTTTTGGATCGCTTGGAAATTTTCAAGTGCTTTGCGCTTTTGTTTTAGCTCGTTAAAAGTTTGTAAAAGCTCGTCAAGTAGCCCAGCTTTTACATTTTTGCCCTCAAGTTTTTTTACAAATTCATCGTAATTTGTCTCGAGTAGTTTTAAATTTATCATCCTATATCCTTAAACCATAAACATAACTTTTGCAAAAAGTACTATAAAAACTGCCGCTGTTAGCGCAAATGGGTGAATGTTGCCAAGTGGGCTAGGGCGTTTAAATATAAATTTGCAGCTCAAATTTGTTATAACCGCAGCTACGATTAGCATCGCTAAGAAAAATTTGATCATAAAAATGATTTGTAAATTTGTCTCAAAGTAGCCTCCAGCCTTTGATCCGACCCAGCTACTCATCATCATGCCTCCAGTTAATACCAAAAGCAAGATACAAAGTGGCATTATCTTAATAGCAACTGAACCGATAGCTTGTTTTGTCTTTTGAGCAAGCTCAGGTGGCATTTTTTTACAAGCTGCCTTAAAAATGATTACATCAAAAAAGAGGTAACCAACAAAGATGATTGCACAAAAAAGATGAACTATCTGTGCGTATGGATATAAATTTTGCATATTTTTCCTTTATTAATAAATTCCGACTGCTTCACGAACTTTTTTTATTGTTGTTTGAGCAACATTACTTGCCTTTTTGGCTCCTATTTCTAAAATTCCAGACACTTCGTCAGGATTATTTTGATAATGCTCAAATTTCTCTCTCGCATCTTTAAAATAGTCCCAAATAAGCTCATTTAGATAAGCTTTAAAGTGCCCATGACCCTCGCCACCACGCTCATATCTAGCTTGAAGCTCTTTTTGCCCACTCTCGTCTAAGAAAAGTTTGGCGATATTATAGACGTTGCAGTTTTGCCACTGTTTTGGCTCTTCAAGCGGTGTGCCGTCTGTCACGATGCTAGAAATTTGCTTTTTAAGCGTTTTAGCATCGGCAAAGATGTCGATTGTATTGCCATAGCTTTTGCTCATCTTTTCGCCGTTTGTGCCAGGCACGGTGGCGACATTTTCATCGATCTTTGCCTCAGGCAATGTAAAAATTTCTCCATGCTCGTTGTTAAATTTTATCGCGATATCACGAGCGATCTCTACGTGCTGGATCTGGTCTTTGCCCACAGGTACGACCTGCGCATTATAAAGCAAAATGTCAGCTGCCATTAAACAGGATAGCTAAAGAGGCCGTGGTGTGAACTAAGACCTTTTGCGACTTTATCTTTGTAACTATGCGCGCGCTCAAGTAGGCCCATAGGCGTGTGCTGACTTAGCACCCAGTAAAGCTCAAGCACGTCTTTAACGTCACTTTGCACCCAAAATATGCTCTTGTTTGGATCGATCCCAAGTGCCAAAAACGCACACGCAGCCTCAAAAGTGTTTTGCTTTAGGGCTTTGGCCTCGCTAAGGCTCGTCATCGCGTGGTAGTTTGCTATAAACATAAACATCTCATTTTGCTCTTGCATATCAACCATCTGCTTTATCGAGGCAAAGTAGTTGCCAAGGTGTAGTTTGCCGGAGGGTTGGAGGCCGGTTAATACTCTCATCTTATCCTTTCAAATTTTGGCTTTTTCTCGTGAGCGCTTTTGATAGAGATTTGAAATTTTAAGCTTTCGGCAGACTATGTGTCTAGCCTCGGCTTAAAATTTCTACACAACTCTCGTCGCTTTAGCGTTGCGAACAAAGAGAAGCAAAAAATCATCTCGCGATACTTCACCAAAAATACTTTTTAAATTTTAACGTTACATTAGAGTTTTTGTATCTAATCTAATCTTAAAATTTAACTGGCAGACCATACGTCTAGCCTTTGCTTAAAAACAAAATTTCGCCTTGCCTAAACAAAAAATTCTTTGCCAAAATGTTTAAATTTTAACATTAGGACAGATATTTTTATCTAGTCTAATCTTAAAATTTAGCTTAGCAGGCTAAATGCCTAGCTTTGATTAAAATTTGACTGCGCAATATTTAATTTTTCCCAAACACTTTGCCAAAATTTCTAACTACAAAACGTTAAATTTAGCTCAAACATTTCAAAATTTTAACACCACGCGAGATAGCCATCCAGCCTGATCTTGAAATTTATCGTTGCAAGCAGTATTTCCACCACTTTACAACTAAATCTTTAAAAGCATCCTTATCTCTTTCACGATTTGCTTTGGAGTTTTACCCTCGACTTCGACGATGTAATCAGCCTTTTTCTCATAAAGCTCCTCTCGCTCCAGATGCAATGCCTCAGCTCTTTTTAGATCACTTAAAAGTGGACGTTTGGCAAGCTTTTTCTCGCTATTTTTGCTATTTTTTAGCCTTTGCATGATCGCGTCAAAACTAGCTTTTAGATAGATCACGGTGCCGATCTTATTTAAATTTTTAACCTTTGCAAAGCCTCCGCCAGTTGAGATGATTGCATTTTTGACATTTGTTGCTAGAAATTTAGCCAGATCTTTTTCAAGCTGCCTAAAATGCTCCTCTCCGTACTCTTCAAAGATAGCTTTTATCTTCATATTTTGTGAGCTCTCTAGCAGGTCGTCGCAGTCAAGGTTCATCGTCTTTAGTGCCTTGCTTAGCGCCCTTGCGGTCGTACCCTTGCCAACGCCCATAAATCCTATCAAAACGATATTATTGTTCTTTGTTTTCATCGCTCTCTCCACGTTTTTTAGGGATTAGCACGATAGGCACGCCAGTTAGATTAAAGCTCTCTCTAAGCTTATTTGTTAAATAGCGTTTGTAGCTAAAGTGCAGGCATTTTGGACGGTTCATAATGAGCGCTATCATGATAGGTGCTGTCTTAAACTGCACTGCGTAGTAGATTTTCACAACTCTGCCTTTATCTCGTGGCAGTGGGTGCGCTTTGGTCGCTTCGCCGATCACTTCATTTAGCTTTGAAGTTTGAATTTTTTGAGTGTAGTTTTTATAAATTTCAACTATAAGCGGATAAATTTTATACACTCTTTTGCCACCAAGTGCCGAGACGCTAATTATCGGCGCGTATACTAAGAATTTAAACCTATCCTTTATCTCTTTGCAAAGCTCGTCAAATTCTTCGCTGCTTTTGTCCCATTTGTTTAGCACGATGATGACGCCAAGCTCAAATTTTGAGGCGATGCCAGCGATACGCTCATCAAGCTCGGTTAGTGGCTCAGAGCTATCAAGCACGAGTAGTGCAACGTCTGTCTCTTCTAAAATTTTCTCAGTTCTATTTAGTGCGTATCTCTCGATACCCTCGATCTTGCCGCGCTTTCTAATACCAGCAGTATCGACAAACTCAAAAACCCTGCCATCATGCTCATAAATTTCATTTACTGGGTCAATCGTAGTGCCTGCTACGTCGCTAACGACGGCGCGACTCTCTTTTACAAGTGCGTTTAGAAGTGAGCTTTTGCCGACATTTACGCGGCCTATGATGCCAACTCTGATGTTTTTGCTCTCATAGTCTATCTCGTCGCTTAGCTCGCCCTCGTCGTTATAGTTTTCTAAAAAGTCATCAAAATCTTCACTCGTATCGGCCTTTATCTGCACTTTATCTTCTAAGTGCTTTGCTAGCCACATGCTAAGCTCATCAACGCCTGTGTTGTGACTTACGGAAATTCCAAAGGAATTTTTCGCGCCAAAGCTTATAAATTCCCACTCCCTTTGCTCATTTTTTTTGCTGTCTATTTTATTGATGACTAGAGCGATTGGTAAATTTAGCTTGCTAAGCTCGTAAAAAATGGCTCTATCCTCATCATCTGGCATCATTTTGCCATCGACCATGTAGAGGATAACGTCTGAGTTTTTAGCCTCTGCTAAGGTCTTTGCTTTTACGTTTTTAAAAAGCTCGCTGCTATCATCAAGCCCGCCGCTGTCGATTAATATACACTCTTTGCCCTCAACTTCGATCTTAGCTTTGTTTGTATCTCTTGTAGTGCCGCTAACGTCGCTTGTTATGGCGATGCGTCTTCTTGCTAAGCGGTTAAAAAGTGAGCTTTTGCCGACATTTGGCTTGCCTACTAATATTACTTTTTGCAAATTTTGTCCTTTTTATGATGGCTGATTATACAAATTTTTGACTTATATAAAGTATAAAATTACGCTTAAAAGCGCCGAAATAAAAGAAAAAATCAACCAAAATTTAAGCCATTTTTTATTAAAATGAGTGCTTTAAATTTAGAGGTTTTGCGATGTTAAAAAGGTTTTATATTTCACATCTTGGCATTTTTTATATGCTCTTTGCTTGCTTTATGTTTGCCGTGACTGGCGCATTTGCAAAGTATCTGAGCAAAGATATGCCTTCTATCGAAGTTGTTTTTTTTAGAAATTTGATCGGACTTTTCATTGTCATCTACGCCATCTATAAATTTCCATTTAAACAAACTGGTGGGCACTTTTTCTTGCTGATGTTTCGCGGTTTTGTGGGCACGGTGGCGCTTTTTGCCTTTTTTTACAACGTCGCGCACGTAAATTTAGCCACAGCCTTTACCTTTCAAAAGACAAACCCGATATTTACAGCCATTCTCGCAGCTATCGTGTTTAAGGAGCGGCTAAGCTCGCTTGGCTGGTTTGCTGTCTTTTTGGGATTTGGCGGGATTTTGCTTGTTATCCAGCCAAATTTAGGTATCAATAAAACCGATATCATCGGCATTTGGAGCGGCCTTGGAGCGGCTATTGCCTACACAAGTGTCAAGGAGCTAAACAAGAGCTATGGCACAAACGTGATCGTGCTAAGCTTTATGCTTTGGGGCTCGTTTTTGCCGCTTATTTGCATGGGGATGGCTGAGTTTTTTACTTATGAGCCTCTGGATTTTTTATTTTCTAAATTTGCTATGCCAAGCTGGCACAATGTCGTTTTTATCTTGCTAATGGGGCTTAGTGGCTACTATTTTCAGGCGTTTATGACAAAGGCATTTGCAGTTGGCAAAAAGGCTGGAGTGATCGCCGCGGTTAGCTACGCAGACGTTATTTTTACACTTATTATTGGCTATTTTATGGGCGATGCGTTACCAAATCACTTGGCACTTTTAGGCATCTTGCTAGTAATAGTGAGTGGAATTTTAGTTGTGAAAGAAAAATAAAGGAGAAAAAATGATATTAATAGCAGGGCCTTGCGTCATAGAAAGCGAGCAGCTCGTTTTCGACGTGGCAAAAAGGCTAGTTAAATTTAACGAAGATAAGCGGATAGATTTTTATTTCAAATCAAGCTTTGATAAGGCGAATCGCACGAGTATAAGCTCGTTTCGCGGGCCCGGACTTGAAAAAGGGTGCGAAATTTTAGCTAAGGTAAAAAAGGAATTCGGCTTTAAAATTTTAACCGATATCCACGAGAGCTACCAGGCCGCGCCTGTTGGCGAAGTGGCCGACGTGCTGCAAATCCCCGCGTTTTTATGCCGTCAGACCGATCTGCTCGTAGCTGCGGCTAAGACAAAGGCGGTCGTAAATATCAAAAAAGGGCAGTTTTTAGCAGCCTCTGCGATGAAACACTCGGTCAAAAAAGTGCTAGAAACGCGCGGCGTAAAGGGCGAGGGATACGAGGTCGCTAAACAAAACGGCGTGTGGCTAACGGAGCGAGGCAGCACCTTTGGCTACGGAAATTTAGTCGTAGATATGCGAAATTTGGTGCTGATGAGGGAGTTTGCGCCGGTGATTTTCGACGCGACGCATAGCGTGCAGATGCCGTCGGCTTTGGGCGAGAAAAGCGGCGGAGACGCGAGATTTGTGCCCTATCTAGCGCGAGCTGCGGCGGCTGCCGGCGTGGACGGATTTTTTTACGAGACGCACGTAAATCCTTGCGAGGCGCTTTGCGACGGGCCTAATATGCTAAATTTGGACGAGCTAGACGCAAATATCGATCAAATTTTTAAGATAAAGCAAGCTCTTGGCGATGCAAACTAAGGGCTTTTTGTGGGTATTAGGCGGCGCGGTCGCCGAGTGCGGCTGGGCGTACGGGCTAAAACACGCCCAAGATGCCGTAGGATTCGCGCTTACTGCCGCGTTAGTCTGCGTTAGCTTCGTATCGTTTATAAAGGCTTTAAAATACATCCCCGTTAGCGTCGCATATACCGTATTTGTGGGATTTGGAGCGTTTTTTATCGTGGTCGCCGAAAGCGTTAGCGAATACGGCTCAAGCGGCCAGGCGCCAGATCCCTTGCGGCTATTTTTCATAGCGACGCTAGTTGCAGGCGTACTGGGGCTAAAAAGGCTAAAATCTTGATGCACGTTTTAGCTCTTTTAGCAGCGGGATGCTGCGAGGTTTTGGGCGTGTTTTTTCTAACGAAATTTCAAAAAAGCGTCGGCGTGAAAAAGGCGGCGAATTTTTTGATTTTAACCGCGAATTTCGCCCTTTCGCTCTGGCTTTTGAGCTATGCGATGCAGGCGATGGCGATGTCGGTGGCGTACGCGATTTGGACGGGCATCGGAGCGATCGGAGCCGTGGGCGTCGGAGTGGTTTTTAACGGCGAAAAAATGAGCGCGCAAAAGGCGTTTTATCTATCGCTAATAACGCTAAACGCGGTAATGTTAAAGATAATTTAAATAATTTAATAGTTAGAAATAATAAATTTAAACGACATAAAACGTGCGATTAAACATAGACTAAAAACTGTAAAATAGGACAACAATGCAATTTGGAACGCAAAGAGTTAGTGAAGACACCATAAGACAATATGCGGCAAATCTACTAAACTTTCAAGACGATAAAAACGCCAAGAGCGGTACTGGACAAATTACTACGTTTAACGAGCTAGGCTTTGACGGTATTTTAAAAAAGCCTGACGGTTGGTATTTTCCGCACAACGAAAACGATACTGCTATTATTTTAGAAACCAAGGCTTATGAACCCAATTCAAATTTAAGCTTAAATTTGCCGCAACTTCAAGAATATATAGAGATTGCTCAAACTAAATACAACCAAGTCGTCGGGATTTTATATAACGGTAATGAAGCGATAATTTATAAAAATGACAAATTTTACCGTGAGGATAATGAGCTTTTTAGTAAAGATTATTATCTGAAGCTTTTTACTCAAAGCAGTATAGATAAGCCTAAAATTTATTCTTGTACTAAGTCGATAAACGATAATCTGCATGTAAATTTCGGCATAAACAATCTAAAACATCGGATGATTTTCACCGCTTGCGCTTTGGTGGCAGATAGAAAAGGCGCTAATTTAAAAGGCTTAAAGGGCAGAGATTTTGCGACTTTACAAAGCATTATTATTTCAACGCTTGAAAATTCGTATAGCGAACAAAAAGCCTTAAATTTAAAATTAGATATCATAAAAGAGCAGTTTAATCTAATTAGCTTTAACTATACGAAAAATCAAAAAGCTATTGATAGCTTTATCGATGATGTCGTGGCGATTTCGGGCTATATAAAGGCTGAAAGCTGGAACGGCGAAGACGTGATGGGAATTTTCTTTAATGAATTTACCCGCTATAAAGGCAAAAGTGAAGCAGGACAGGTTTTTACGCCCGATCATATCACGAGCCTTATGTACCGTATAGCTAACGTAAATTATAAGGATAACGTCCTTGACGCATGTTGTGGGAGTGGCGCGTTTTTAGTAAAAGCCATGAATAACATGATAAACGAAGTCGGTGGAAATTTTAACGAAAATGCCGTAAAGCGGATCCAAAACGAAAGGCTTTTCGGGATTGAATTCGATAAAGAGTTGTTTGCCTTGGCTTGCGCTAATATGCTAATTCATAAAGACGGCAAGACGAATTTAACTCACGACGACGCAAGAGGCGAAGTGGCTTGCGAGTGGATAAAGAGCAAAAATATCACAAAAGTTTTGATGAATCCGCCGTATGAGAACAAATTCGGTTGCCTGACGATAGTAAAAAACGTGCTCGACAATGTGGAAAGCGGTGCAATTTGTGCATTTTTACTACCGAGTAACAAACTTGAAGTTGGCAAAAAACAAGTTTTAAAGTGGCTTAAAAAGCACTCTCTTTTAAAAATTATTAAACTTCCCAAAGAAGTTTTTGCTCGAATGAAAGGTGCAAACGAAACATCTATTTTTATTTTTAAAGCACATGAACCGCAGGGAAGTAAGGAAATTTTCGGATGCTACATAAAAGAAGATGGACTAGAAACCGTTAAAAATCAAGGGCGCCACGATTTAAAGGGCAAATGGCAAGAGCTTGAAGATTTTTGGGTTGATGTAATATACAAACAAAGTGGCGACGAAAGTTGCCAATGGATAAAACCGAATGAAAGCTTGCAATACAAAATGCCCGAGCCTAAATTTGAGATAACTGAGCAAGATTTTAAAAAAGTCGTACTTGATTATTTGCTTTTTGAAAACGGCATAGATAAAAAAGAATTTGAAAAAACGATTTTAGAGAGCGTTTTATTTGGAAGCGATATAAATTTAGATGATGATGAGATAAAGATTAAGGTTTGAAATTGGAGTATAGAAATTTTAAAGTAACGGATGTCTTTATAGTCGAAACCGGAGCAAATATACCGCAAAATGAATTAGAATCTGGAGAAACTCCAAGAATATCCGTGACAAATTTAAATAACGGTATTTCTGGATATTATAATGATTTGTCGTCAAATAATTACAGAGTTCAAGAAAATTTTATATCTTTTTCTTTTTTAGGGACTTGTTTTTATCATCCGTATAAGGCGAGTTTAGATATGAAAGTTCATAGTTTAAAGCCGATAGGATATATGCTTAATAAATACACTGCTTTATTTTTGGTAAATCTATTTAAAAAATCATTCAACGGCGTTTACAATGATCAAATTTCAAGTACTGATTTAAAAAAGTCATACATAAGGCTCCCTGTGACTAATGATATGATTGATTTTGATTTTATGGAAAAATACATAAAAAGCATAGAAGCTAAAATGCAAAAGTTGATTTTATATCATAGTGTGCTTGCCCTCCGAGAGAGAGAGAGAGAGAGAGAGAGAGAGAGAGTAAATCGCGCGGCGATTTTAATCTTATTTTTAGCGAGAATTCTAGCATTTCAAACTTTATCAAAGAGGCTATTATGCAAATAGCTAATAGTCTTTTTGATGAATTGGGCGTAAAATGGGGCGAATTTAAGCTTGTAGATTTGTTTGATTATGAACGCGGTACAAGACTTACAAAAAATAATCGAGAAAACGGAATTTATCCTCTCGTAACGGCTGGTGAAATAAATTTAGGCGTTAAAGAATTTATAGACAATAAAAATCAAAAGGTTTTTAATAATGCGATTACTATTGATATGTTTTGTAATTCTTTCGTTCATATTAATGATTTTTGCTGCGATGATAATGTTCTGGTGCTTACTTCAAAAGCGAAAATATCTACCCAAGTTATGCATTTTATCAGTGCTGTTATAAATAAAAGTAAAGATAAGTTTGGATACGGACGACAATATAGACAAAATACTTTAGAAAAACATATTGTTCATTTGCCGATTGATAAATTCGGTAAGCCAAATTTTACTTTAATGGAAAATTTTATAAAAGATATAGAGAAAAAGCATACGCAAAAGTTAATAAATTACCACAAATTTTTAACTATGGGTGGAAATAGGGCCGAATTTAATCTAGCTTATTATGAGAAAATTCAAAATTTAGAGTGGAAAGAATTTAAAATCGATGATTTATTTGAGATTAAAAAGGGAAAAAGGCTTACAAAATCACAGATGAAGGACGGAAATATAAATTTTATCGGAGCAACATCTACAAATAACGGAATAACCGCAAAAATATCAAATGATACGCACTTGCATCCGTCAAATACTATCAGCGTAACCTACAACGGTTCGGTCGGCGAAGCGTTTTATCAGCCTAGTCGGTTTTGGGCTAGCGACGACGTAAACGTCTTGTATCCGAAATTTAAAAACAATAAATTCTTATCGTTATTTTTTGCGACTATTTTTCGTAAACAGGGCCAAAAATACGGCTATAATCGCAAATGGACTAAAGAAATAATGCAAGAGGATAAAGTTTTATTACCGACCTATGGGGATAGACAAATCGCTTTTGATTTTATTGAAGAATACATCTCGCAAGTGCAAAACAAAATGAGAGACTTACTTTTATTAAGAGACTGACCAGCCTCGTAATTTCTTTAAATTTATTAAACTTTCGCTAAAATCGCGCTAAATTTAAACGAAGGAAAAAGATGAAAATAATCGAAGGAAATTTGGCTTTAAAAGGCGGCGAGAAGATCGCCATAGTAGGCGCTAGGTTTAACCACATCATCACCGATAGGTTGGTCGAGGGCGCGAGGGATGCGTTTTTACGTCACGGCGGGAATGAGAAAAATTTGAGCTTGATTTTAGTACCGGGCGCGTTTGAGATACCGATGGCGCTTGAAAAGGCGCTAGCTAGCGGTAAATTTGACGCCGTTTGCTGCGTGGGAGCGGTGATCCGCGGCTCTACGCCTCACTTTGACTACGTTAGCGCCGAGACAACCAAGGGCATCGCAAACGTCACGCTAAAATACGGCAAGCCGGTGACCTTTGGCGTACTAACGGTAGATAGCATCGAGCAGGCCATCGAGAGAGCGGGCTCAAAGGCCGGAAACAAGGGCTTTGAAGCGATGACGGGCGTGATCGAGATGCTAAACTTGTATAAAAATTTGGAGGCGTGAAATGGCGACTCGTCATCAGGTTAGGCAGGCCGTCGTTTCGCTACTATACTCAAACGAGATAAATCCGGTAACTGCTGCATTTGAAGAGGAATTTTTAGAAGAGAAAAAGATAAGAAACGAGCGTAAACATGAGGCACAGCAGACTTTTAAAGAGGTGCTCGCAAATAAAGAAAAACTAGATGAAATTTTAAAGCCTTATCTAAAAGACGGCGATTTTAGCAAAGTTGGTGCAACCGAACTAGCCATCCTTAGACTTGGGCTTTACGAGATGAAATTTAGCCAAACGGATAAAGCAGTCATCATAAACGAAGCGATCGAGCTTGCGAAAGAACTCGGAAGTGATCAGGCACCAAAATTTATAAACGGTGTACTTGATAAGCTAAAGGCTGATCTGTGAAGCTCTGTGTCGCACTTGATATGGCTAGTCGTGAAGAGAATTTAGCCCTTGTTCGCGAGCTAAAAGGGCTTGATCTTTGGCTAAAAATAGGGCTTAGAAGCTACCTTAGGGATGGGGCAAAATTTATAGAAGAGCTAAAAGGGATTGAAGGTTTTAAAATTTTTCTTGATCTAAAACTTTATGACATACCAAATACGATGGCAGATGCTGCTGAAGTAGTCTCAAAAATCGGTGTAGATATGATAAATGTGCATGCTAGTGCCGGCGAGCGTGCTATGAAGACAGTTATGGATAGGCTAGCTGGTCTTAATAACCGTCCTTTAGTGCTCGCAGTATCGGCACTTACTAGCTTTAACGAGAGTGAATTTGAAATGGTTTATAACGATACGCTTGCTCGCTCAGTTAGAAAATTTAGCCAGATGAGCTTTAAATCAGGACTTGACGGCATGGTCTGTTCTGTTTTTGAAAGCAAGCTCATCAAAGATGTTACGAATGAGAAATTTATTACGCTTTGTCCAGGTGTTAGGCCATTTGGCGAGAGTGCTGGGGATCAAAAAAGAGTAGCAAACTTAGTGAGTGCGAAGCAAGAGGGTAGTGATTTTATCGTCGTTGGTAGGCCGATATACGAAAATGCAAACCCAAGAGAAATTTGTGAACGAATTTTGGAGCAAATTTAAAATTTGAACTTGTGTGAAGTGGTTTTAACTAAGCTTTTTTACAAAATGTTGCGTGAAGATGACATCAAAGCGAAGTGAGGAACTAAATTTGAGTGATTTTAAGAAAATCCCCTATGTTGGCGAAGCGACAGAGACCGATCTGCTGGCGCTCGGCTACACAGACATTGCTTCGTTAAAGGTTGCGGTTCTGGACGAGATGTTTGAACACACAAAGGCGCTTGATCTCGGTAGCAATGGATACTTTCTCAATGTTTATCGTATGATTTACTACTATGCCAATACGCCGCGCTTAGACAAAAACCAAGTTGAAACGGTGGCCTTAGCTTAGAAGGACTAAATTTATAAATTTTTATTTTTAGATTCTCTATCTGAGTGCTATAATTGTGAAATGCAAATTTAAGCAAGATATCAGCGGCCTTCAATTATAATGCGATTTCTTTTTATGGACAGATGGGTGAGTGGCTGAAACCACACCCCTGCTAAGGGTGCAGCTCTTAATCGGGGCTCGAGGGTTCAAATCCCTCTCTGTCCGCCACCAATTCATTAAATTTCTTTTATATATCCCTAAATTTCAATGTTTTAGCTATATTTTTAAATGAATATTTTTGTCCAAAATTTCGGACAAATAAGATTTGTTACAGAAAATTTGCTATTTTGTTACAGAAAATAGATAGGCTCTATCATGAGCTCTAAGTTAATTACTAAGATATCGAATAGACCAAATTTTTACTTTTTTGATACGGCTCTTAAAGATGGTAAAAAGCTAACTGTAAAATTTTGCCTTTTCACAAAAGACTTAGATGAGGCAGTAAGACTAGCAAATTCTATAAAAGACAAGGCAAACGAAGCTCTTGCTAAAAAGACATGCTTGCCGCATACAAGTTCTAAAAGTCTGAGAGCTTTAATAAATACTAAAAGACTAAACGAGCGACATATTAAACAACATAGTATATTTTTAGATGCTAGCGAATATAAACAAATATCACAAGATGTGATAACTAAATTTTATAATGTAATAGCTTTAGAAGAAGATACTTTAAAAGATGATGAAGTATCTTCGGATTGGAATAGCGCATGTCTAAATCCAAAAGAAGCTAATGTGCCATCATTGTCTTTTGAAGCAGTAGCAAAAAGATATGTACAAACAGAGTGTTTAAAGCTAAAATCTAGCGATAAAACCAAAGGCTATTATATTAAGACTGGCAAGCTCTTGGATGAGTTTTTTAAAGATCATCAAGGTAAAGACTTTAGCTACAGCGACGCCGAAAACTTTCAAACAACTCTAGCAAATAAAAAACTCAATAAAAAGACTATTAACAACTACACATCTTACTCAAAAAGGCTCTTTGACTATGCCATAAAGATGGGCAAGCTTACGACCAATCCATTTAAGATGCTTACATCTTTTAAAATTTCAGCCGACGAGAAGTCGCCGAAAGATAACTTTAGTCTAGATGAACTAAAAATAGTTTTTGACACAAAAAGGCTTGATCTACAAAACTATATGATGTTTGCTCTTCATACTGGGCTAAGGTTTAATGAAATTTGGCAACTTGATAGTAAAAGCGTAGGCGAAGAAGATGGCATAAAATTTATAAAAGTTAAGACTGCCAAGCAAAAAGGAGGCGTTAGTAAATATAGGCAAATTCCACTACATAAGAATATTGAGCATTTGGCTGATTTAAAGTGGCTAGAGCAAATCAAGAAAGGAAAAGAGAGCAGTGATTATTTTGGAAAGTGCCTAAATCGACATATTCATAAATCTATCCCAAGTGCAAATGTTAGTTTTCACAGACTACGTGGCAATTTTGCAAAAGCCATTAAAGACTATTGTTTGGAAAATTCTCTAGCAGATCTTACTTCCGTTCTTTTGGGTCATAGCACAGACCTAGCAACTGATACATATGCAAAAGGAGTGTCCTTGAAGGCTAAAAAAGAGGCACTAAAAGGACTCGATGACTATCATTTACTAATTATTTAAAAATACCTACTTTGAAAAGTATAATTATCAATATATATCTTTTAAAATAGGAGCATCTCATGAACAAAGAGATTAAAAAACTACTTGAAGTCGATGATTTTAATGAATTAAATCATCTAGCAATAAAGTTTCATTATCAAAATGATCCAAAACTACTATCTGATGATATAAATTATTGCCTTGGAAAGGGGTATGAAAGAGCCACAAGTGATAAGGGTAAAAACTACTGGTTAAAAATATGTTGTCATCTTTTTAATCTATTTCCATACTCTGTCCATTTGTTTGGAACTAAAAAGTTTAAAGATATAATGGACGAGCGATTTGACGCCTTAAATTCAAGGACTGATACTACCCAAAGACCTATCGTCCCAATAGATAATGACTTGCCTGTAGAGAAGATAATAAATAGTTTTTATCCAGCTACACCAGAGAAAAAACTAGCCTATAAGAAAAAGAAGAATGCTAAAGAAATTTCTAGTGGCAATACAGTAGAAGTAAAAGGCGGGCTTATTGTTCTTGGTGCTTTTGTGCCACATTATATCGTGTCAGAGATATTAAACTATACCAAAAGGAAAGAGAAAACCAAAATAAAACCAATCAAACCTAACAAAGATTCACTAAATATAACAACGATAGAAGATTTGGTTGAAAACTATTTAGAAAGTGTTGGATCACGACAAAAACTTAGCGAAAGCACAAAAAAAGAATACAGATTGGCATCAAAGCTACTTCAAGAATTTCTTGATAGTAAAAGCATTGGGATAAATGATATAAATTTAATTGTAGCTGAAAAATTTCAAGATAGTCTTTTAAATTCTAAAGATGAAACACAGAAACGTGGCGAAAAAAGAGTGAATAATATAGTTGGCTTTCTTTCAAAAATTTTGAAAGAGCTGTAAATTTAGGCCTTATTGAAACTAATTATTTTAGCATGATATCACTTGTACGTTTTCGCATTAATAAAAAAACTACTAAGAGAAATTTTACTGAAGACGAACTGAAATTATTATTTTCAGGACAACATGGTATTGAAAAAGAGATATTAGACTATTTTAGGTTCAAACTGCATGTTGGACTTCGCATGGAAGAATTCTTTAGATTAAATAAAAACAGCTTCATAACAGAGACAATAAATGGACAAACATATGATTGTGTCATTATAGATACAGCAAAAGGCAAATACAGTAGTGAATCCAAAAGAGTAATTGTCCTACATGAAAATATTAAAGACTTACATAATTATAAATGGGTTAAAGCCATAAAAGAAAAATACCCTACAATAAAGTCTTTTAATAAGAAAGCCAATGGTTGCATAAATAAAGTTATAAGTGATAAAAAAATTAGTGATCATCGTTTGAGAGGCAACTTTGCTAAGAGAGTAGTAGAGTATGATCGTATAAACAACATAAGTGGCTCCATTGTAAATGCTGCAGATGAATTAGGACACAATATAAATAAAAACAATAGAAAGAGTCTCGAACAATATAATGACCTAATTAAAGGAATGCTAGGTTACGATCTCTCCGACGCTCTTGACATATACGCCAAGTCTGACTTTTTGAAACTAAAACAAAGAATCATGAAAGCATTTGATGAATATTCAGATATTTTTAAATACTTGGATATACCAGGTGACAAAATACCGCATATTAAATCAAATAAAAGAAAAACAATAAAAAGGATAAAAAATGATAAGAATTTATAATAATGAACTTTTGTTCAGACCTGTTTATTCAGACGAACTCTATATATTTGATGATCCGTTTGAGACCATTAATGATTGGCTCGATGCGGCGATCATGGGCTTAAAACAAGAATGCTCTTTCGTTTTAAGCGGTTCATATTTTGGAGAATTTGCTACAGAAACTAGTGATTATATCGTAGGTGGTCGACAATGCGAAGAATGGACATACCAAAAAGTATTTGATTTTTGTAAAGAGTTATATGATGAAGTCTTTAAGATCAGGATCAAGTTAGTTGGACTCTTCTGTCAGTCCATAGGCTGCACAGACAAAGAGGAATTTGATGAAATTTATCAAAAATTCAATAAAAAACTTGATAAGTTTAAAGAAATTTTAGATGAGTTTAAAATACCAGAAGGTGTAGATATGCAATATGGTTTTAAATAATACACGTTTTCTTATACTCATTAAGACAACATTTAGTTTTTAAGAATGAGCTTAGTAAAAGTTAAATAGAATTATTCGCTTTGAATAATTCTATTCTTTAAAAATAAAAAAGGGATATAGTATGGAGACTAAATTTTGTCAATTTTGTGGCGAGACAATTAACAAAGATGCTATTAAATGCAGATATTGTGGTAGCTTCTTAAATGAGGAAGCCAAAAACCAAGCAAGAGAACAAATGAATAACCAAAAAAATATGGCGAATAATTTCCCACATCAAAACCAAGCAAATAATAATGAAATTCCGCTTGGCTTTATAAAAACGCGGAATGGAGAAATAATCCCAAAACCACATGGTTTTAATTTTTTGGCATTTTTGTTTGGGCCTGTATATTGTGCTGGATATGGAAATGTGTGGTATGTGTTCCTAAACGCTGTTGCAATGTTCCTTCTTGCAGCAGTCATTGGAAATAATTTAGCCAATGTTGAGCTAGTGGGTTTTCTTTACGTTCTTTATTCTGTAGCATTGTTTATAATGCATATTGTAATAGGTGCAATAGCAAATAGTACTCTACCAGTAAAAGTAGCTGAATTTAAATTTGGTAATGTTTTCGCTGCAATGTTTGTATTGATAGTAATGTATCTTTTATCATTAGCGATAATTATCGGCGGAATCGGCAGACTATGAATAGCAATTTGATCAAATGCCCTTTTTGTGCTGAAGAAATAGAAAAAGACTTGGAGTTTTGTCCTATCTGTGATACACAACTAAAAACGCAGTGCCCTTTTTGCAAAGAAGAAGTAAAGACAAATGCTACCAAGTGCAGATTTTGTGGTGAAAATTTGCATTTTATGCCAAAAACCAAAAAAGAGATCATTAAAGAGCAAGAAGAGAGTGAAAGAAAAAGGTTGCAAAAGCTAGAAGAAGAAGCAAGAGAGGAGCAACTAAAAAAAGAAAAAGAAGAAGAGGCAATTCGCTTGAGAGAGCAAAGACAGCGTGAATTAGAAGAAGCTAGACTTGCTAAGGAAGCCAAAAAAAGAGAAAATAGAGAGCAACTAAAAAAGCACATAAAAAAATATAAATTTATATATGCCATATCTATTTTTATACTTGCTATAGCGGTAGCCTCTGCATTTATATTCTTGGGGAATCCAAGCAGATATGAAATTTATAGTCTAGGAAATGAATGTGAAAATCAAAAAAGTGATAGCTGTATGAAATTGGCATACTTTTATCAAAAAGAGCATGACGCTGCAGCAGTCAAACTATATGCAGACAAAGCAATAAGTATTTTAAAAGAGAAGTGCGAATCTGATTCTAAAGCCTGCTATAAACTAGGTCTGCTTTATGAACATGGCGACTATCAAACCAGTAGTTTTACTTTAGAGAAGATAAAAAGCATAGATTATAAAGAGGCTTATGAATATTACAAAATATCTTGTAAATTAAATAATACACAAGCATGCGATAAGCAAAAAGTACTTGAAAACGATGCAAAAATTGCTTGCGAGATAGGGATAAGCGACGGCTGCATAAAACTAGCTAAAAATTATGAACAAAAAAATGATCTAGAGCATGCAAATGAGATCTATACAAAGCTATGCAATAATAATAACGATGAAGCTTGTAAGGCTTTAGCCAACAATCTATTAAAGGGCAATCCCTCTGAAAAAAACATAAAAGTAGCTTATGAGCTATATAAAAAGGTTGATGCGTCTAAAGCAAATACTGTTTTTAATGGTGAATATGGATGCGTTCTAAACAATAGTCTTGCTTGCTTTGAATTAGGATTAGAATATTACAACAAGGGTGACTACAAAAAAGCAAATGAATATTATGAGATGGGATGTAAATTGGGAGATGGTGGATCTTGTGCAAATTTAGGCATTAATTATCTAAGAGGAAATGGAACCTTGGCAGATGCAAATAAAGCAAAAGATTTTTTCCAAAAAGCTTGTGATCTTAAAATTGGTATTGCTTGTCAAAACTTAGCTTTCATGTATTGGTCTGAAAAAAAGATAGATAGTGCTGCTGTAAATTTTGAAAAAGCTTGTAATTTTGATATGGCCGAATCTTGCGGATATGCTAGCGAACTTTTTAAAGATGAAGCAAACTTTTTTAAAGATTTAAAAAAAGCTATCGAATTTGCCAAAAAAGGGTGCGATCTAAAAGATGGCAAGAGCTGCTTTAATCTTGGCGCTGGTTATGGGGAAGGCAATGGTATAAAAAAAGACTTTAAAGAGGCTAATAAATACTATCAAAAAGCTTGTGATCTAAATAATGATGCTGATGGATGTGCAAGTCTTGGATACAACTATAAATACGGCTATGGAATAACTAAAGATCTAACTTTGGCTAATAAATATAATAAAAAAGCTTGTGATGCAGGAAGTGGTAGAGGATGTAACTACCTTGGCGTAAACTATAGAGATGGTGTTGGCTTTGAAAAAAATATGCAAACCGCATACTCTTACTTCAAAAAATCTTGTTATGACTACAATTATGCTAGGGGATGCACAAATTTAGGTGAAATATTATGCAAATATGGTAATTATACCAATGCAAAACAAGAGGCAAGAGACGCGCTAAATAAAGCATACTATGAACTAGGTGACAAGAAAGCAATTGAGATACTTAATCAATATTTTAGCTACTAAACACTCATGGGAAAGTCTCCCATGAGTAAATTTACATATCATAAAACCTGCCAGAGCTCTTCATCTTCGTCATTTGACTCGTTTGCTTCTTGAACCAAAACATTTAGTTTTTTAAGCAGTGCGTCAAGTTTTTTATTTAGCACTGGCACTTCAGATTTCTTTTTTGTCACTATGTCTTGCTTTATGAGCAAAGAGCGCCTTTTAAATAGCTGCTCGTTATATATCAAAATTTCATTATCCCCAAGAGCTACATTGGTAAAACTACTACCGATGCCAAGCTCTTTTTGATAGCTTAGCTCAGCCTTTAAAAGGTCATTTTCATCTATAAATATAGGCGAAGCTTTATAAATTTTACCATCGTAGTAATACTCAAATTTTTTTAACTTGCTAAAGTCTTTATCCTCTCCGCTGGCGTATTGTCTGACCGAGTTTTTAAAGAAGTATTGATTGGTTAAATTTCCAACTAGCTCTTTATATCTTGAGTCACTACCAAGGCTACTTTTTAGCACATCTTCATTTTGAAAGGCGAGTATGAGCTCGACCCTAGCCTCTCTTAGCACGTCAGCATGGAGGTCAGTTGAGGGATTTAGTACACGCTGCGCCTCGTCTATAAAGATACTAACTGGCACCTTCTCTTCATTTGCTATGCGCTGCGCCATATTTGAAAGGGTGGAATTTAGCATAAGCTCAACCGCACTATCTTTTAGCCCTTGAGAATTTACAACGACTATCTTTCCTTCATTTAGTAGCTTGCTTATGCTATTGCCATGATAGTTTAGCATCTCATCGTCGGCTATGCTTTGCAAGGCAAAAAGCATAAATGTGTAGTTTGAGAAAAGCCTTGCTTTTTGTGACTCTTCATCATTTCTTACACCCTCATACTCCTTAAAAGCTTGTATGAAATTTTCAGATTTTTCATTAAACTCGCCTAATGCCCAAATTTTCTCATTTAAAGAACCAGCCAAAGATATTTTTTTTATAACTTTTGCAAATACTGTATCACTTTTTACATGATCATCTACCAGCTTAACTAAGGCATAAAAGTTTTTAAAGTCACCTAGTTGCTGGGTTGATTTGCATAAATTTGCAAAGTTTGGCTTCATATCTTTTACCTTATTTTCTATATGTGTGGTGCAAAAACCTTGCTCCTTAAAGTCACATATCGCTTTCATCATTGAAAGAGACTTTGTAGCGATGTTTGCCGCTAAATTTCCCCAAAAAGGATCACGCTTTGTGCCAAATGTCTTTTGAAAGAAATTCATCAATAAACTCTCACTAGCATCATCCATTATGTTTATTTTATCGCCCCATGGTACGTTTATCATTACAACATCTTTTAGCCTGCCATGCTTCTTGGCTAAAAATTTAACCTTTTTATGCTCAACTCCTTTGTAGTCAAAGATGAGCATCCCATGCCCTTCTTTTATGCGTTCATCCATCGCTGGCAAAATCGCCGAAGTAGTCTTACCACAACCTGTTTGACCTGTTATCATTGCATGTGTAAAGCTAATAGGTATGCTAATAGCATTTGAGGCAGCACAGAGGCTGCGCCTTTTGTATTGTTGAGTAGTGAAAAAACTGACATGTTATTCTCCTTTTTTAGTTGATATTATTTCATTTGCTAGGCCATAAGTAATGGCTAATGGTGCGTCTATATAGCAGTCTCTATCGGTGATCTGTTCTATCTTTGCTATCTTTAGGTTGCTATTAGCCTTTATCATCTCGTTGACTTTTGATTTGATTTTTAAAATTTGATTTGCGATCAGCTCTATGTCGCTTGCTTGACCTGATGCGCCACCAAGAGGCTGATGAAGCATGAGGCTTGAGTTTGGCAGCATATAGCGTTTATCTCCGTTTAAAAATATGAGCGCAGACATAGAGGCAGCTAGACCGACGCAAAAAGTGTTGATTGGTGATTTTATGGTCTTCATAAAGTCGATTAGTCCAAAGCCATCATATATTGAGCCACCAGGACCACTTATATATATGTTTATGTCGCTTTGATTTACACTGTCAAGATACAAAAGTATCTTTTGTGTAGCTAGGCAAATTTCTTGATCTATCTGCCCATATAAAAAGATATTTCTATCAGCAAGTAAGCTCATTTGAATGTCAGCTAAATTTAGCTTGTCAAACTCTGCCATCTTCTCTCCTTATTTTTGGTTTTTGTGAGAGAAGTTTAAGATAGTAGATGAGTCTTTAAATTCCACCTATTGCTTCTAGAGCTGGTGGCTTGGTAGTTTATAAAAGCTCTATATCGTCTATGCGGTATCCTAAAGCAGGAGATCTTTTTTCATCAATGAATAAATTTAAGCTCTTACCAAGATATCCTCGAAGTAAATTTTAGCTAGCTCTTTAGAGTTTTTGTATTTAAAAAGAGTATGTGTGGCAAGATATAGTCCGTAGATATCATCAATAAGCCACTGTCTTGCGTATCTATCTTTGTTTATTTCAAATTTTTTATAAGAAAGATCATTTTTTAGATCATTTAGCTCTTTTTTGAATTTATTTAATGCAAAAATGTTTTCATCTTTAAGGGATTTATATATAAGCTCAGGATCTAAAAGCGAGCTATCATCTAAAGATCTTAAGCACTTTTTGACAAGGGTAGCTTTTATTTTTAGCACCTTTTGCCCTATCTTCCAAATTTCATCATAAATTTGATCAAAATTACCAAAGAATGCAGGCGAGAATATAACCAAAGAGTCATCTTCTCTAAAACTTATATATCTATCTTTAAAAATTTTAAGCTCAAAAATTTCTGATCTCATATTGCTAAAAACTAACGCTTGGTTGTCTCTATCTAGCCCCATTATAAAGCCTTTTTTTATTATCAGCACATTCATATGTTCTAAAAATCTCTGAGCTTTTACCTTGTTGTAATCATATCCTGAAAGATAAAATGTCATACCATCTAGCTGGCTATTTGAAAAGTCTGTGTATCTACACTTCCAAAAGTAGTCTCCTGGGCTTAAACACATCATTATAAAAGCAGTATCTTGCATATATGTAAATTTTTCATCATAACTTATTAATCTACTTTTTAGAGATTTTACATGATTTTCTAGGTAATCATTTGGAGCTAGGATGTAACTATTTTTATCATTTATGTGCTGTTTTTGGCTCAATAATAAATTTTGATCTAGCTTTATAAGTGCAAAAAACTCTTCATATATTTTCTTTAGTATCGCATTTATATGCTTTCTCTTATTTCTATCTTTTTCATCAAAATTTTTAATGTAGCCACGAAGTCTTGGCACATTTACTATTAGATCCTCATCTTTACCGCAAACCTTGCTAACTTCATCCATAAATTTTTTAGTCTGTCTATCTCTTTTTTTATCAACCATCTTTTTAAGTATAGATAGATCATTTTCTTTACTAAAATCATAAAATTTACTAACAAAAAGAGAGAGTGCGTATGTGTTTACGAGAGAGTTTAAAATAGGCGTTTGATTGATTTTGGTATTTTCTTTTAGCTCTTTTTTCTTTCTATCATTAAAAATTTTATATTCAAGTAAAAATTGCATATTTTTTTCCTTATAGTTTTAAGATCGCTTGTAGTATTTTGATTGACTACATCTACCAAGATTCTACCTATATTTTTATTAGTTTTCCAAAAAAACAAAGCAACAATATTTAAGTCATAAATATATATTTAATAAATAATCAAAATTATTCAAATAAATATAAAATATGATATAATTATTCGTATAGAAAATATAGGAGGAATTATGGTAAAAAAAATAGCATTTACCTTATTTTTGTTTTTTGTAGGTACAAATGCCAATGCCTCTTTTTTAGAGGCTTTAGCTAAAGGGATAGCACAAGATATGAAAGAATTTATGACTCCCCCTAAAAAACCTGTATGTGACCCTACTTTTGCAAACTCAAGATCCATATATGTAAGAGATAGTAATGGCATTGGCTTTGACTATGAATATACATATAAGAGTCTTAGCATAGATTCAAATTTATATGTAGAAGACCCAACTAAAACAGAATATCCAAATATACAAAGAATAGCATCCATTAATTGTAGTAACAATATGATGTCAACTTATTTGACTCTATGGTATATTGATAAAACAACAGGTAGAATTATTGAAGAATTCGTTCCAATAGAAAGCTACGAAAAGGAGCTAAAAAAACTTCCCCTGCTTGATATAAATGAAGCACAAGAAAGGGGCTGGATATCTGCAGACTTTCGTAGAAACTATTATGAACGGAATTACTCGGTAATATATCTTAAAGACAAAAAAGGAAAATAAGATGATTAGAAATTTAGCGCTTGTTCTTTTGGCAATGTTTTTATTAAGTGGTTGTGCAACAACAGCACTAAATAAAAGTAAGAAAATACAAAGAACAGATAAAGTCATTAAATCACAGAAAGACTCTAATAGTGGAATATACTACCATATATCTTATGGTCCTGAGTTTGATTTTGCAGGAAACGGAAGAAATAAGACCTTTTATTATTATTTAGAAATTTTCCCAGTTAAGACTGATTTTATAAATCCTTACATTAAAAGAAACGATGAATATGTAGCACTAACAGAATGTTATAGTAAATTACTCAACGTATCTTCTAAGACTGGGGTTATTCATGTAAGCACTAAAGAATATATTTTGCCAAGCAACCCAAACAGTATAATGCTTTATAGAACTTTAGAATCTAAAAAAAGAATAGAGCTTAGTGACTTCTCTGTATGTGATTCTTCTGTTAAATGGAAGAGATTGCAAGAGGCTCCTAAAGAGTCGAACAAGTAGGTAAACAAAATTTAAGGATTAAAAAATGAAAAGGATATCGTTGTTTTTGGTAGTAATTGCGTTAAATGCTTCTGCAGTTACAAGTAAAGAGGTTGAAAAAAGTTGGGACAATATGGTCAGTGCAATGGCTGAAATGAGACCAGTATATACGATGAAATATGCAAATGAGTTAAGAAGTCAGTGTCTAAATGGTGAAAATTGTTTAGCTTGTGAAAAATTTATAAAAATACCAATATTCGCTTCTAGTTTAGCAAACTTTGCTGATAGCAAACTAGGAACTAAGCTTCTTGGTATGGTTGAAAGTTATGCAAATAAAATTTACGATCATGGTTGCCACAAGATAGGTTGCAAAGCCATATGTGATCTTGCAAAATAAAATGGCCATACCACTAAATACCGGTTCTGAAAACTGGTATTTAGCCTCTATATAAATTTAATTTGGATTGTTTTGATCTCTTAAGTATTCTATTGTTAATTCACTTTTAATCTGCAATATCTCTAGTCTAATCATTTCAGCATTTTGGATAAAATCCAATTTCTCATTACGACCATTTACATCTGTTATTTCTATTCCATTGTCTCTAACTTCAATATTTGAAATTTCAAATATATTAAAGCTGGTTGGCTTAAAAAGTTTAACCATTATAGCTCTTCGTTGTGTTATAAATATTCCATATACAAAATTCTTTCTTATTGTTAATATAATAGCTATAATAAATATAATTACAAGAACAAAAATAGTAAAAGCAAAACTGCTAGTAAGATCATATTCAAAATAGCCTATCGTAGCAGAAATAACAAACACCAAAAACAATGTTTCAAAGCAAAAGACTTGACTCCAATCCATCTTAAGCACAACTTCTTTTTTTATAGTCTCGTCATTCCGTAAGTCAATACATTCATAAAAATATGATTCATATTTATAAATTAAAAAACTAATTGTACCTAATACTAAAATCCATAAGAGAATCGAACCAAAAGTAGACATTTTTAATCCTTTAGTAATATCTTTTGATGTATTTTCTGCCTTCTTCTGACAGTATGTCTTCTATGAATCTATATGGCACCATTTTGAGATCATCGCAACGTTGATGTACATACATCTTTCCATCAAATATATACATATTCCAACTAAGACAAATTGATCCGGCGCCAAGATATATAATGCCTTTTTCGTCTAATAGTCTCTCTAGGCTTTCCTTGTCAACCGTAAAAAAGTCTTGGATATCCTTTTCTTTACCATCTTTTATCATCCTTACTTCTCTATAATCTCCTTCTGCATTACCAGTAGTATTCATATATCTTAAAGAGTCTTCGATCGCTATGTCTGGTGAAGAGAAGTAAATATTTGTGTGACCTATCATATGCTCACTGGAATTTAAACTACTTTTTCTATAGCTATCTAAACTACCATACGGCCCTGTATAGCACACATCCTTATTTCTAATGAGCTCTTCTTCATCCTGAGTAAGCTTAATATTATAGTTTTTTACAAAGATAGACTTCAGCTCCAAAACCTTTGTGAGTGCTATACACTCATTTTGCGCTTTTAGACAATAGCTTGAATCTTGTGGTTTATCCTTATTGTATTGTGTTGATATTATTTCAAAAACTTTTACATTGTTTCCGAATTTATCTTTTTTAAAGCATCCAATATCTTTACCTGTTTTAGTGCATTCTGTCTTTTGTCCATCTACTATTATTTCTCCCATATTGCGGTAGTCATAGCATTCCCCAAAGTCATCCTTCTCATTTCTTTGCGAATCAAAAAAGTTAAAAACAAGCTGAAGTGATAAGTCATAGCCACCTGTTCTATTTTGAAGCACATAGATTGATTGAACACCTGTGTCTATAATGTATTTGAAATTGCTAGTAGCACCTCTTTCTAATCCATATACTATACTAGCCAAAAAGCATACAATAAATAATGCCTTTTTCATCGAGAACTCCTTTTTCTATAAGTAAAAATTTGCAAGTATATTATTCAATACGAACTTTATTTGATATAAATTTTATTTTAACTATATAGTTTCTAGGTAGGGTTGTCTTTATGGCGAGTAGAAAGTGGTTATAAAAGAGAAATATCTCTCATATGTCTTAGCGTTTGCTCTTTATTTTTCTCTAGAATTTCTATTAGCCTTGTTAAGAGTGGTTCTGAAGCGTATTGACAAAGATCTATGATACGACTTATGTTTTGCAAATTTGCATATTCTTTATCGTTATAGTTACACTTACTAGCTATATCTTTTAAAAAGCTTGAGATATTAAGGTCGTCTATAAAAAGTTCTTGTTCGCTTACATCAAGAGCTTTTGCTATATAAGGTATAAGCTCGGCTTTGATCTCTCTATTTCCATTGAGATAGTTGTATATAGATGACAAAGATGGCACTTCGCCTGTGCTTTTTAGCCTAGGTTCAAGATCTATAAATTTTTGGACAAAGTCCTTTTTCTTTAACTTTTTACTTCTTAGGATCGCATTTATTCTTTCATAAATTTGCATTTTACACTCTTTGAAATTGCTCTAAATTTAAGAAGTATAGTTGATAAAAAAATACTATATGAATTAAGTATTCAATAAGAATAATTCTTATATGATTCTTAACATAATGAATGAATTTCAAATAGGGAGATTGTTATGAAAAAAGTATTTTTAAGTTTGCTAATAGCTAGCTTACCATTGGCTGTGTTTGGTGCTGCACCTTTTGAGTTAAAGTTATATCAAGAGGATTCTACAGCACCTGGATTTGACTTTACTATTACTTCGCTTTATGATGGCAAGCTTGTTGTTGATTACCCTAATATTGTAGTAAACAAGGGTAAGGCAGGATGTGTAATATATGATGATAAAAAATTACACGATAGAGTTGGAAATTATTTTATAAAGCAGGGAAATGGCAATGCTTTTTCAGGATTTGGAATGGCTATATTAACATCTGCATTTAGTTCAACAGAGGATAGAAAAAAACTTTATAGAGAATTGGGTGTGGGTGTTGAAGAAAACCATAAGCTTGTATTTGAGTATGGAGATGCTAGAAAATCTTATATGGTATGCCAAAAAAATAGAATTTTAGAGATAGTTGTCCCAACAAATGTTGGAACATATACTTTTAGTTTTAGATAGGATAAATGATGATGGCGATGAAAAACATCGTAAAGATTTTAGCAATTGCAGCTCTTAGCTTAAATTTACTTCAAGCAAAAGCTACACTTTCTATAGATGGATATATGCCAAAAATACTTTTTATGAAAGTCAAAGATGGTGGAACTGTCTATGTGGATGATGAGAAAAAGGGTATGACATCGGCAAGCGGTCCGTTGATCGTTCAAATAGCAGAGGGAGAGCATAATGTAAAGGTATGCTTTCCTAATGAAAAAAATAATATGCTCAGGATATGTGGTGAGCAAAAAGTCTATGTAGCAGACGACACACAGGCTAGTGTAAGTATAAAAGCAGAAAGATCACAAAGCTTGACAGATCTAGAAAAGTGCCAAGATGGTGATTTTAAAATTTGTACTGAGCTAGGTAATGCTTATTACAATGGTGATGGAGTAGCAAAAAACCTTAATAAATCAGTAGACCTTTATCAAAAAGCTTGTGATGGTGGAGAGATAAATGGATGTTTTAATCTAGGTAATGCTTATTACAATGGTGATGGAGTAACCAAAGATTTTAATAAAGCAGCGCAACTTTACCAAAAAGCTTGCGATAGCAAAAATATGTATGGATGCAACAACTTGGGTAATGCTTATGACAATGGTGATGGAGTAACCAAAGATTTTAATAAAGCAGCGCAACTTTACCAAAAAGCTTGTGATGGTGGAAATATGATAGGATGTAGTAACTTAGGTATTGCTTATTACAATGGTAATGGAGTAACCAAAGATTTTAATAAGGCAGCGCAACTTTACCAAAAAGCTTGCGATGGTGGAAATATAAATGGATGTTTTAACCTAGGTAATGCTTATCGCAATGGCGATGGAGTAGCAAAAAACCTTAATAAGGCAGCGCAACTTTACCTAGAAGCTTGCGATGGTGGAGATATGGAAGGATGCTTTAATCTAGGGAGTGCCTATTTCAATGGCGATGGAGTAGCAAGAGATATTTATAAGGCGATGAAACTTTTTCAAAAAGCTTGTGATGGTGGAGATATGTATGGATGTAATGTGCTGCAAAAACTCTATTAGATGTTACTTATAAAAGATAATATATAATCAAAAAATACATACAGCTACTTATAAATTTACAAGTGGCTGTATAACTTTCAGGTTATGTAATTTTTAATAAAATCTCTTTTAAGCACTCTTTTAAATGTTGAACATCTTTTGCAAGGTCATTGTCTTTTAAAACACCAAGTATAAAGATGCTTTTTTGTAGTCAATTTTTAAGGTTTTTGGATCATTTATCACATTGCTTTTAGCATAGATCAAGACGCCAGTCCTTGCATCAGACTTTTTAGTATATTTTGATATCTGGCGTAAATTTTTACAATCACCCTTGTTTAGGTATCCATTATAAAAATACCTATATTTAGCGTCTAAGACGACTGACACCTTTTTGCTATTTTTATCTAAAATTGCAAAGTCTGATCTTAAATTTGTGCCAGGGGTAGAATGCTGAGTTTTTAGAATAAATTTACTATCAAGGTTATTTTTTAAAATCACATCTTTAAGTATCTTCTCTATATAAAGCTCAAAAAGGTTTGGTGCGTATAAAAGATAACCAAATTTTAACCTTCTTGAACAGTTCTCATTTACATATCTCTTATCTTTCAAGATGATGATTTTTGCAAGCCAAAGTGCTAACTTATAGTCTTTGTAAAGATTGTTTTTTATTGATTTTGAGTTAAGAGCTACATTGGTATCGTTATCGCTTGTTGTCTTGCTATTAGTCTTTGTAAGTAAAAAATTTTTAATATCTTTGTCATGGAGAGAAAATTTTTGATTTTTACTAATCTGTACACATCACTTCATTGCGATACTCCTCATCTCCTATCATCTTAAGAGAGTTATATGTTTTACCAGTTTTAACTTATATACTTTATATTTATTTTTAAGTCATGGACCTCGCAGAGCCCAAAGGTTTAGAGCTCTCTAAACCAATTTGGGCAATAAAATGGTTTAGGCGAACGATTTTTGCCCAAACACATATAATTACTATAAATAGATATTAAATTTAAAGAGGCAATATGTTTAAAAACCAACAAGCAAATATAACATTTGAGCTAGCTACTGAGCGAACAAATGCTCACAATAGTAGAGAAGAAAAACCTGGCTACCTAATGCCAGGATACTATCTAAATGAAAAATATGGAATCTTGAAAAAGTCTGTGAGACACATAAGATTAAATGAGCTTAGCTTCAATGACTTATGGCAAAAAAGAAGAGATGAGATGAAGCATGAAGTATCACATCTTGGTAAGATAAAGCTAGTAGATAAACATAAGGGCAAAAAACCACTAAAGCAAAACTGTCACTATGAATGTGTCATAGGACTAAACGAGCATACGCAACTATCAAGCTTACTAAAATCCATAAAAGCTGTAAGCAAAATTTTAAATATTGAACCCATAAATTTATACATTCATAGTGATGAGGGGCACCTTTTAAGAAAGAGCGATAATAAGGAGATATTTCCACTATTTCATGATGAGAATGGCAAACTAGGCGGCACATACATTACGGATAAGGATGGCAGGGCTTATTATATACATATAAAAGAAAGCATAAATGGCAAACAATACTATGAAAAAGGGGCTGAACTAGAATATGAAAAATTTGAGCCAATATTTCAAAAGCATGCTCATGTGGAATGGAATAGCTTAGTAAATGGTAGAAACCAAATGCAAAGATTCAAAAAGAACACAACCGATCCGAATTTGGATTATAAAACCGTTTTTAAAGCTGTATATAACATAAATGCTGAAATTTTAGGAATGATAAAAGGTGGTGGTGGCAGTAGGCATAAAAAACTAAAAGCTTTTAGAATAGCCAGCGAAAATGATAAGCTAACACAAAAGATAGAAGAACTAAAAGCTATCATAGAAAAAGACGAGACATATATAGATATTATTTCTAAGTATAGTGAAGATCAAAAGGTAAATATAAAAGATCTAGAATATGAAAATGAAATACTAAGAACAAGGCTCAATGATCAAGAAAGCTTATATAAAGTACAAGAAGTTGAGCTACAAGTTACTAAAAATGAGCTTTGTAAAGCCAATGAAGAGATTATTGAAAAAAATAGCGAAATAGAAATTACAAGAGAAGAAATAAAACAGATGAAAGGAGAAATTTATAGTTTAGTTATGACTCACGCAAATACAAACATCAAGCTAAAAAGAGAACTTGAATGCTTGGGCTTAACCTTTCCTGCGGAGATTAAGGCGCAAGAGCTAAATAGTAATTTAGAAGCTATAGCCTCTATAAATTTAAGCTAATAGCGTATTTCTATGAGTAAGGAGTGAGATTGTGCTTATATATTGCAAGTATTTTTATATGATCTTGTTCTATACGAAAGACTACCACATACCCTTTAAATATAAGATCTCTAGTGTCTTCTCTATTGATTGTTTTATTTTTTCTAAATCTGTAAGGCATATAAGAGATGCTTTTTAGCCTTTCTAATAGCTTGCAATAAAAAGTCCAAGCAGTTTCAACGCTATCCTTGGAGTAAAAGTTCAAAATTGCATCAAGTTGGCTTAGGAATTCCTTGCTTAAATAAGGAATTTGCTGCATTTAGGCACCGTATTTTTTAAAAAGAGAATTTACATGAGCATTCATTTCGTCCATTGAGACATACTCTAGCTCCCCTTTATCATCCATATCAGAAATCCTCTTCAGGTGCTCCTCATCCTCTTTACCAAGATAGTTTTGCTGCTCACCATAGGTTTCAAAAATAGCAGCTGGATCTATTTTAAAAAGTAGAGCCTTTATCGCTTCAAGAGTAGTATTATCTGCAGTTGTTTGAATATTTATCATGGTAGTCATAAAAGTCCTTTTAAATTTGGGTAGATTATAGCACTTTAGAGTCTTTGATTTTATTAAAACAAAAATTTCTATAGCTAAAAATTTTAGAAAAAGTTGTCCTTATAATTGGACAAATTTTTTTATTAAAAATACTATAAAAGCCCTATAAAATAACAGAATACTTGTTACAGAGAATTTGGGTATTTGTTACAGAAAATCAGCAAAAATAAAGCTTTAAAATATATAATTCTAATATTAATAAGAAGTCGTATATATTGGACTTTTAAAAGGTTAAATAATGACAAAAGCCATAAGATTGGCGGAGTGTCCCTCTCTGTCCGCCACTGCTTATAAATAATCATAAATTTTTATTATCATTTCATATTATTTTTTGAATATCTTTATATAAATTTTTCGCGTTAGAAAATTGCTTACCTAGAAAAACTTAACTATAAGTTTGTAGATTTTAGACTGATGATTTTTTGTGAAATTTATAAATAAAATTTTTATAGCGATCACACATTTTTTAAAAATTATGATTTTTTTGGTTATATTGTTGTTTCAAACTAATTAAAAATATCTTAAATTAAGTTTTTATTATAAAAAATATTATATTTTGCATGATTAATTATATTGACAATCAAAAAACCTACTTTTTGATAAATGCCCAAAATTTGCCTTTACGAACTATTGACATTCGGATTTTATATCCATATTTATGTGATATATTTTTTCTTAAAAGATAAATTTTTTCGTATAAAGTTATATCCTATAAAGATATTATATAATCAGGCAAAAATTTAAATAATACAAAAAATAATAATAAGGAGTAATCTTGGCTAAAGAAGCTGGAGTAGTAAAATTTATTAGTGGCAAGGCGGTCGCTATCGATCAAAACGGAAATGAGAGAGAGCTAAAAGTAGGTGACATCCTTTATATGGGAGAGGGTATCAAGACAAGTGATGCAGCTGATAAAATAACAATCGTTTCAAATAATGGAAAAGAGATTACGATTGTAGGCAATGATACGCTTGCGTTAAATCAAAGTACTATAGGCGCAGAAGGCTTGGCAGATGTTAGTGATTTGCAAAATGCTATTTTAAATGGCGGAGATTTAACAAAACTTGAAGAAACTGCTGCTGGTGGAAACACTGCTGCTGGTGGTGGAGATGGTGTTAGTCTAAGTGACGCTAAATTTGCTGAGGGTGGCCACTATTCAAACATTAATGCAACATATAGAAATTTAAGTGATACAAACAGAGCCTTTGCTTCATACGATAGCCCAATAGGCGGATACAATGGCGGAGATGATACTATAATCCCAAGCAATCCTCTTGTAACTTTTATAAGCGATCTTAATAACGATGGTACTTTAAGCAGGGTTGAGCATGCACGCGATACAAATTTAAATACATCAAAAGTTCTTATTACAATTCCAAATGATGGCACAGTAAGGGCCGGAGATATACTAAATATCACTATAACTAAGCCAGATGGTAATACTGAAAATAAAACAATTCCTATCACCCCAACTATCATAAGCAATGGTTATCAGTTTGATGCACCAATACAGACTGGTAAAATTTCAAAAGTTGATGCAACTATTACAAATTTTCAAGGAAATGTTAGTGGTAGAAGCGAAGATAGCGTAACTTCAAGTGGCTTTAGTGCTCCAGAGGTTAAATTTACAGAAGATAACAGCCCTGATAATAATCTATTAACATATACTGAAAATGCTAAAGATGGTAAATTAAATGAAACTCCAGTACTTATAACTGTAAAAGATGTGATTGTTGGAGATATGCTTCACGTGACTTTGACAAAGCCTGATGGTACAACTGAGGTTAGAAATGTATCTATTGATCAAAACATAATAGATAATGGATATAAGATAGATAATATGCCAGTCGAGCACGGGAAGCCTTCAAAAGTAGAAGCTTATGTAGCAGATAGCACAAACACGATGAGAAGTGCAACTGCAAGTGACTCTACTACTCTTGATGTAAAGCCAACTTTGAAATTTACTGAAGATACAGATGATAATATCTATCTATATGATAATGAAAATAAGCAAGATAACGACTTTAGAAGCACAACAGTAGAAATAACTCTACCAAAAGATGTAGTTATTGGCGATAAGATCGTTATAACTTATACCGATCCACTAACCAAGCAAGATACAACAAAAGAAATTTCTCTTACACAAGAGATGATTGATAATCAAAAAGTAAATACATCTCTTCCGATATTTCCAGATGTAAGAACATCAGCTAGTGCTCATGTGGTAGATAAAAACAATGTTCGAAAAAGTGAAGAGTCAGATCAAGATAGTGTAATGCCTATTGGTAGAAATTTAGAAATGACATTACCAGAAGAAAAGACTCTTCATGAAATTTCAAGACAAGAAAGTACTGATGACAATGAAGTAAATAAAACCACAGCAAGGATTACTCTGCCAAATAAAATTGATAATGGCGATAAGCTTACGCTAACTATTACTGGACCTGATCCTGATGATCCTGTAAATAATCCATCTAAAACTTATACAAGAGAATTTACTATACATATGGATAGTAAAGGTGCTGTGACTAGTGTAACAGAAAACGGAACTTCTAATGTTTTAACACCTATAAAATCAGGTGACAATAAATATACCATTGATGTTTCTGGTATCCAACTAAAGCATGGAGAAGATACGACTATTAAGGCCAAAGTTACAAATTTAAATCCAAATAGACATACATCCATAAATGAGTCAGAAGTATCGGCTAGTTTAGAGCATGTAAAAAAACCTGAAGTTATCTTTGGAGAGGCTAATGGCACTAGGAGTATGAGCAGAGAGCAAGCTATGAGTGATCATGATCTTAATAGCACAACAGTCACTATAAAGCTTCCTAAAAATGCAGTAAGTGGAGATAAACTAACTGTAACTATAAAAGAGCCAAATGAGGCTACTGCTAGAGAAATAAAATATACTATTGGAAAAGATAATAATGGTAAGTTCTTTGTAAAAGATAGCGATGGCAATAAAATAGATACAGATACAGATGGTAGAAGCTTTAAAATTTCTGGCATTAAAACAGCAACTGGTCTAGAAACTAAAGTAACAGCTGAGATAAAAGATAAAGATGGTATTCAGCATGCAGAAGATACAAGCACGGTTACTATCTCAAATATAAACGATATGGCAGTATATTTCAAAGAGGATGCTGACCGTAACGTATCTTTAACGAGAGCAGAGAGTAAGGACCCAGATGGTGACCTACACAAAACGACAGTAGTAGTAAAAGTGCCAAATAACGTTATAGCTGGTGATGTGGTAACTATAAAAATAGATAATGGCACTTCACCTAAAACTTATAAGGTTACAGGTAGAGATCCAAGCGGTAAAATCATACTAGAAGATACTTCTACTCATACTTCTATAACTGCAAGTGATAAAAATGAGATAGAAATTCCTGGCGTAGAGATCATTGCTGGCAAGACCATCAATGTAACTACTGAGACTACCGATGCAAGCGGTGGTAAAAAAGCTGAAGCACAAAATCATAATACTCTTGAAAAGCTTCATGAAGACATGGAGATAACTTTTGAAAAAGATACCAATAATGATGGTATTTTGGGTAGTGCAGAGGCAACTGGAGCGACTACTATAGCAACTATCAAGCTTCCTTCAAATTTTGTTTTAGGTGATAAATTAATAGTAGAGTCACACAACGAAGACACACCAAATAATAAAACGACCAAGACATATGAGATAGTAAAAGACAATAACGGCAAATTAATAGCCAAAAATGGTAGTGAAGAGCTTGATATTACCGATGATGCTGATAGCAATAAGGTGGTCAAATACACACTTGGCTTAACAGAAGATCATAAAACTATCATTAATGCCAAGGTTACTGATAATACTGGCGCTGATAAGGTTGAGACAAATAGCGATATTACGCTTGATGCTCAAGGTAGCGGTTCTGGAACAGGCTTTAGGCTATTTATTGATGAGGATAAAGATAGAAACGGAGTTCTAAGTAGAGATGAAGCTATGAAGGATGGAAATTTAAATACCACTTCGGCAATACTTCAAATCCCAACCACTGTAAATAGTGGCGATATTATAAAAGTCAAGGTAAATGGTGGAGCAGAACAAGAATATACTATTGTTTCAAATGTCGGCAATCGCATTACTCTAAAATTTCCAGATAATCACACTGAATTACTTCCAACAGATAATAAGCTAAAAATTTCTGATGTTCATATAGATAAAGATCATCCAGCAGTGGTTGAAGCTACTATAAATGGAGTAACAAAGACAGCTAAAGCTACATTAGAATCAGTAGATACTAAAAATTTAAAGATTGAATTTGTTGAAGATAATGCAAGTAGAGACAATGTAATAGACAGAGATGAAGCTATTTTGGACAATGATATAAAAAAGACAATTATAAGCGTTCAGGTGCCGCATAATGTCACAAATGGCGATAAGGTAGCAGTAACAATAAAAGAACCTCAAGCTAATGGCACAACAGGGTCTAGAACCATAACTTATACTGTTTCAAAAACTGCTAACGGCAAAATTTCACTTACAGATGATGCTACTCATACTACTACACAGCTAGCAAACAATACTATAAAAATTCCTGGTGTTGCTATGCTTCCAGGTCGCGAAACTAGTGCAGTAGCTACTATAACAAATGGTGCTGAGACTACAACTAGTAGCGAAGCAAAAGCCAAACTTGCTCCTTTAAGTGAAGCGGGATTAAGTGTAAGCATAGTTGCTGATAAAAATGATAATGGCATTATCTCAAGAGATGAGTCAGGTAGTAAAATTTCAAAGGTTCATGTTTCTATCCCAGGAAGTGTTGTAGCTGGTGATAAGATAGATGTCAAGATAACAAATCCTGATGGATCTACTGCGACTAATCATTACGAAGTTATGAAAAAAGATGTAAATGGAAAAATTACACTTAAAAATTTAGATGATGATTCTCAACAAACGCTTGATAGAGATAAGCCACTTGATCTCAATGCTACTATCGCAGTTGGTAAAGAAACAAAAGCTGAAGTTACTCTAACTGACACATTTGGTGAGAGTAAAACAGTAAGCGATACGGCACATGCTGAGATCGATGCTATAAGAGGCATCATGTTTAATAAGGATATAAAAACCTCAGAAAATGGCGAAAGATCTACTACGGTTAAAGTTTATCTTAATGAAGATGCTAGAAATGGAGATACGGTAGAGTTTAAATACACTGATCCAGACAACCACCATGCACTAACTAAGACTGCAACACATACTTTATCGGCTGAAGATATAACAAAAGGTGTATTCGAGCAATCATTAGATATTAATGCTAGATCAGCTTATGATTTGGAAGTCAAAGCTACTCTTAAGACCTCGGATTCGGATGGCTTAGAGTCCAAGTCTTACGAGCCTTATAAACCACTTCATATAGGCGTTGAAAACTATACGGTTAAATTTGACGCAAGCAAAGATATGAAAGGTGGCAAAGGCAATGATACTTTGGTAGTCGATGGTGGCGAAGTTGATTTTAACAACATTCCTAATATTCCTAATCTTGATTCAAAAGTAGAAAGCTTTGAAAATATTGAGCTTAAAGGTGGCTCTGAGATAAAATTTGATGCAAAAGCTATCTTTAACATCACTGATAATCTTAACACCGTTCTCAAGATCAAGGGCGATGCAACTAACAAAGTTGATATCAATGGTAAATGGAAAGAAGATACTTTAGTGCATGCTGATGCTGGCTTTAAAGGCTACTCAAGCGTAGATCAAGTAAATGGTCAAACACTTCATATTCAGATAGAAGACAAAATCCAAACTGATCTTTAATTGCCAAGTGTGGGCGTAAATTTACGCCCACTTCTACTCTTTCTCGTTAAAATTTAACTCCTTTTGCTTCATTTTTAAGCCTTATTTTACTAACATCACCCCTTTTAAAGGAGAAAATATGAAAAATTTAATAGCCGTTATTATAGTTATTGCTGCACTTGCTTTTGGTGCTTTTAAGTATATAAATTCATTTGTTGCACTTGATGAAAATGTAAATGCAAAGTGGTCGCAGGTGTTAAATCAATATAAAAGAAGAGCCGAGCTTGTGCCAAATTTGGTTGAAACTGTAAAAGGCTACGCAGCTCATGAGCAAAAAATTTTTGAAGATGTGGCAAATGCTAGAAGCAAGAGCATGCAAGTAAGCGTTGATGCAAGTGGTCTTAGCGATGAAGCTAAGATGAAAGAATTTATGACAGCACAAAGCTCGTTTGGCTTGGCGCTTGGCAGGCTTATGGCAGTTAGTGAGAACTACCCAGAGCTAAAAGCAAATCAAAATTTCTTATCTCTTCAGAGCCAGCTTGAAGGTACGCAAAACCGCATAAGCGTGGCAATGCATGATTATATCGAAGCTGTAAAAGAGTATAACGTAGCCCTTAGAAGCTTTCCAAATAAATTTATAGCAAGTGCTTTTTATCCTGAGCTAAAGCCAAAACAAAATCTTGAAATAAGCAACGAAGAGAAGATAAATCCAAAAGTTTCATTTGAGAAATGATGAAGAAAATTTTTGCTCTTTTATTTTTTACATTTTGCTTTTGTTTTGCCATAAATTTTAACGAGCAGATAAGTGATGAGGCTCAAATTTTCTCTAAAAATGAGAAAGCTGAGCTTTTAAGCTTGGTGCAAAATTATGAGCAAAATAGTACGACGCAAATTGCTATCGTGACGCTTAAATCACTAGAAAATAAAAGCATAGAAGATATCTCTCTTGAGGTAGCTAGAGGCTACAAGCTGGGACAAAAACAAAGCAGTAATGGAGTGCTTTTAATAATCACTCCAAACGAGAGAAAAGTACGTATAGAAGTTGGTTATGGGCTTGAAGGTGTGCTAACTGACGCTATATCAAGCCAGATCATAAATGATGTGATAGTGCCTAAATTTAAGCAAGGAGATATGGGCGGTGGCGTGATAGATGGCATAAGAGCCATCATAAAAGTGGCTAGTGGCGAAGAATTTGAAAGTGCGAGTGAAGATGAAGAGATACCGTTTGGAATAGTTGCCTTTTTTGCTGGCATGATCTCGTGTTTTGTCTCTGGCTTTTTAGGTAAATTTTTTATGAGAATTGGCTTTAGTGCGTGTTTTGCAGGGCTGATATCTACGGTATTTGAGCAATTTTTTGGCGTGCAAAATTACTTCATTGTCTTTGCCATTATGTTTGTAATATTTTTTATTATTTTAAAAAATGCCTTTAAAAAAAATGCTCAAAGCAAAAATACACACAGTGACTTTAGGCGCGATAGATCAGACTCAAATAGCAGTGGCAACGGCCATTCAAGCAGTTCAAGAGGTGGTGGCTTTAGTGGCGGCGGAGGCGGTTTTGGCGGAGGTGGAGCAAGTGGCAGTTGGTAAAATTTCATCAAAGATTGGCTTGTAAAGCTTAAATCCTTTAAAATATATAAAAACTTAGGAGCAAAGATGCTAGCTGGCGAGCTACTTAAAAGCCATTTTGCTAAATTTGATCTAGTGGCGGTGCTTAGTAAATTTTTAGAGCAAAGTCATTTTGATAAAGAAAAATTTGATCTGCTTAAACAAAATAACTTTAAAATTTTAGATAAAAATATAAAGCAAGAGATAGTTGGGACTGCTAGTTTTAAAGAGTTTTTTGACGATAAATTTCAGAGCTTTTTATGCGAGCTTATGCAAAGTAAAGTTTTAATTGTTTCTGGCAAAGAGTATAAATTTAGTGAGCTTGAAATTTATACTTGTTTTGATGCAAATACCTACAAAAGGCAGTGTGAGGCAGGAGAGATTTACTTTCACAACTTTGGCTTTGACATATCTTTTAAAAGCGAGCCATCGCTTTATGGTGGCGTTTTAGTAAGAAGCCTAAAGTCCTTAAACGGGCAAAATTTTATCTTTGGGCCAAGAAAATGTGCCTTGCATATCTTAAATAGCAAAATGAGCAATTTAAACTTTGATCTAAAAGAGGCTGATTTTAGAAAAGATGAGATCACTTTTGCGCCACGTATTAGATCATTTGGCGATGAAAACCAGCAAAAAAATGATTGTCTTAGAGCATTTACTGCCGAGTTTGAAAAAGCCTTAGAGTGCGATGAAAATTATAAAAAGAGATTAAATGCCTATAAAAAGGGGTGAAATTCATCTTTTTATCAGCTTTTGCGGTGAGAAATTTAGCTCAAAAATGCTAAATAAAAAAGATCGCAGAAGAGTAAAAAAATACCCAAATTTAATAAAACAAAACTCGTTTAAAGTATCTCGCTACTTAAAATTTAAAGCAAAGATACGAGGTAAAATCTGTCTTTCTCATAAAGAAAATATCGCGGTTTTGGCCATTTCAAAAGAAAAGATCGGAGTTGATGTAGAAGAGCTAAAAGAGCGAAATTTTAACTCAGTAGCTAGCTTTTGCTTCACAAAAGATGAGAGCAAAATTTTAGCAAACGCAAAAGATAAAATGAAAAAATTTTATGAAATTTATACTGCAAAAGAGGCAATTTTAAAGCTTAAAAATTTATCGTTTAGCGATCTTGGTACTACCAGCTACGATGAAATGGCAAAAAAATACTTAATTATTAATAATTCATTTATTATTTGCCTTGCATTTAAGCAATGCAAAGATATAATTATTAAACTTTTGTAATTTTTAATATTAAAAGGTAAAGATTGCTTATAAAAAAAATAGTCATAATCCTTGCTATTTCGCTTTTTGCTCTTGGATGCGCAAATAAATTTGATACGCCGCAGATAGCAGATTTTGGCTTGAAAACATTTAAGATAAGCTCATCAAAAGGTCTACTTTTGCTTTATGTACAAAATAGCGAGAACGAGTATAAATTTAGCCTTGTAAATGCACTTGGTGCGCCAGAAGCTAGGCGAGTTTTAAAAGATGGCAGCTTTAAAAATTTAGGTTTTTTGCCACCAAATAGCACCTATAATAAACTTTTTATAAAAGTACTAGAGATGATAAAAGATGAAAAAAAAGAGCAAAAATTTATGATAGGCGATCAATATTATGAGGTAGAAAGTGTTGATCTACGTTAGCAAACCAGCCATTATCAGTGCCGCAGGGAGTAGCAGTAATGAGAATTTGAGCTCGCTTTTAAGTGGAAAGAGATTTCTAAGCTTAAGCAGTGAGTTTCATCCCGAGAATAAATTTTTAGTTGCGAAATTTGATAAGGCGCTGCCAGAGTTTGCCAAGAACACAAAAGAACACTTCAAAACAAGAACCAATGCTTTGCTTCTAAACACGCTTCTTGAGCTTGACGATGAGATAAAAAAGGCTATCAAAAAATTTGGTAAGAGCCGTGTAGGTGTTATTTTAGGCACTACAACGAGTGGAATTGAAGAAAATTTTTGGACTTTTAAAGAGTATATAAGAACTGAAATTTTTGATAAAAGTAAGTTTGGTATAGACAGAAACTGTCTTGCAAATGTGAGCGAATTTGTGAGTGATTTTTATGGATTAGAGGGGCCAAGCTTTTGCGTATCGACTGCCTGTACTTCTGGAGTTAAGGCGATTATTGAAGCACAAAGACTAATAAAAAGCGATATTTGCGATGCGGTTATATGCGGCGGTGTTGATAGTTTAAACACCTTAACCATAAATGGCTTTAATTCACTTAGCATTTTAAGTCAAAAACCAAGCGAACCCTTTTCTAAAAATAGAGAGGGTATAAATATCGGCGAGGGAGCTGGGCTGTTTTTGCTGAGCCATGATGAAATTTCAAACGTCACGGTCGCTGGCTCGGCCTCAAACTGCGACGCTTTTCATATGACTCAGCCTGATTTTAATGCCAAAATGGCAATTTCTTGTATAGAAGAAGCTTTAAAAAAAGCTGGCATAGACGGCGTGGACTATGTAAATTTGCATGGCACTGGCACGCAAGCAAATGACAAAATGGAAGCAAAAGCTGTAAATTTAACGCTTGGCTCCGCATATACTAGCTCACTAAAGCCACAGATCGGACACACACTTGGGGCTGCTGGAGCCATCGAGAGCGCCATTTGCGTTATGCTTTGCATGGGGGAAAATAGCCTCTTGCCACCACACGTTTATGACGGAGTGTATGACGAGAGTTTGGAAGCTATAAATTTAGTAAAAAGCGGCACGAAATTTGACGTAAAAACGGCGATGTCGCTATCTTTTGCCTTTGGCGGAGACAACGCCGCGATAATATTTAAAAGAGTGAGATGATGATAAGTGATTATTTGCCGCACAGCAGTACCATAACCCTGATCGATAAAATTTTAGAATTTACGCCTTGTGAGAGTATCAAAGTAAGAAGCGTGATAAATGATCAAAATCCATTTTTAGAAGATGGTAAATTTCATACGCAAAAGGCGATCGAGATGATGGCTCAAAGCTAGGGATCTACGATTCAAAGATGCGTGAGCTACGCGGTGAGAAGGCGATATTTGGCTTTTTGCTTGGAAGTAGGAAATTTGAAATTTTTAAGCCGTATTTTAAAGTGGGCGATGAGATAGTGATCATCTCAAACTGCTCGATTCAAGACGAGAGTGGTTTTGGCGTTTATGATAGTGAACTTTTTGTAAACGGCGAGCTTGGCGCAAGGGCGGTTTTAAATGTGATGAGCCTGATGAAGAATTTGTAAAAAAGGTACTTAGTGAGTAAGAGAGTATTGATAACTGGATCAAGCAGAGGCATAGGAGCTAGCATAGCTAGGCGCCTTGCTGGCGAGTACGAAGTGGTGCTTCACGCAAGAAGCAAGAGCGATGAGCTTTTAAAGATGGCTTGTGAGCTTGGGGTTAAATTTTTGATATTTGACGTGGCTGACACCGCTGCAGCAAAAGAGGCGATAGAGGCCGACATGGAGGCAAATGGCGTTTATTATGGCGTTGTACTAAACGCTGGCATAACAAGAGATAACACTTTTGTGGGGCTGAGCGATGAAGAGTGGTTTGATGTGATAGATGTAAATTTAAATGGCTTTTATAACGTGCTAAGACCAGCGCTAATGCCCATGATAAGAGCTAGAAAGCCAGCTCGCATCGTTACTTTAAGCTCAGTTTCTGGAGTCATTGGTAACAGAGGTCAGGTAAACTACTCAGCTAGCAAGGCCGGCATCATAGGTGCTAGCAAAGCCCTCGCGGTCGAGCTTGCAAGTAGAGGCATAACGGTAAACTGTGTAGCACCTGGGCTTATAAAAACAGATATGAGCGAGGAAATTTTAAATAGCGACTTTTTAGACGAGGTGCTAAAGGCCATACCTGCAAAAAGAGCTGGCGAGGCCAGCGAGGTGGCAGGACTTGTTAAATTTCTACTAAGCAGTGATGCTAGCTATATCACAAGGCAGGTTATCGGCGTAAATGGAGGACTTTGCTAATGCGTGTATTTGTCACAGGTATCGGCGCAGTCAGTGCTTTTGGCAACAGCTGGGAGGAGATGAGAGCTAAATTTCTTGAGGGTAAAAACGCCATGAGATATATGAGCGAGTGGGAGGGTTATAAGGACCTAAACACGCGCCTAGCAGCACCTATCATAGACTACAAGCATCCACAGGAGTGGGACAGAAAACAGCTAAGAAGTCTTGGCAAGGTCTCGTGTTATAGCGTACATGCGGCCGGACTTGCTTTAAAAGACGCTGGCTTGCTAAATGGAGAAGAGTTGCAAGCTGCAAATTTGGACCCAAGTGTGCAAGATGGCAGGATGGGTGTAGCTAGTGGCTCAAGTACTGGCAGTACAGACTCTATTCTTGATATGGCAAAGCTAGTTTTGGACATGGATAGCGGCTTTAACGCAAATACCTACATAAAAATGATGCCTCACACCACAGCGGCAAATATCGCGCTATTTTACTTGCTAAAAGGACGTATAATCCCGACGTCATCGGCCTGCACAAGTGGTTCGCACGCCATTGGCTACGCATACGAGAGCATAAAAAATGGCAGCATAGATATGATGCTAGCTGGTGGAGCTGAGGAGCTTTGCGTGAGCGAGGCATACGTCTTTGACAAGCTTTACGCGACTAGTGTCAAAAATAGCACGCCAAATTTGACCCCAACGCCATTTGAAAAAGATAGAGATGGCTTGGTGCTTGGCGAGGGAGCTGGATTTTTAGTGCTTGAAAGCGAAGAGAGTACCTTAAAAAGAGGAGCTAAAATTTACGCTGAGGTTGTTGGTTTTGGCTCGACGTGTGACGGTACGCACATCACTAGACCACAAAGCGCTACGATGAAAGCAGCGATGAGCCTAGCGCTTCGTGACGCAAAGCTAGAGCCAAAAAGCATAGGTTACGTAAATGCTCATGCGACTGCGACAAAACATGGCGACATAGCCGAGAGTATCGCTACAAATGAGCTTTTTGGAGAGGATATCGCCATTAGCTCGCTTAAAAGCTATCTTGGTCATACGCTTGGCGCTTGTGGCGGACTGGAGGCGATCGCCTCTATCATGATGATGAGAGAAGAGCTATTTTTCCCAACTATAAATTTAAACGTGATCGATCCCGAGTGTGCAAATCTAAACTATTTAAAAGAGCCAACTCCGATAAAAACGGACTTTGTGATGAGCAATAACTTTGCATTTGGTGGTGTAAATACATCTTTGATATTTAAAAGAGTTAAAAACATTTTTTAAAAAGGATAAACATGAAAAAATTAGTTTTATTAGTTGCCATTTTGGCGTTTGCTACAAGTCTTAATGCAAGAGATGATGTGAAATATCACTCACTTGACTTCCTAAATGGCCCAAAAGCTAAAAATTTCTTACTTCCAAATGTAAGTATCAGTTTTGGCACAGGCTATAGCGGACAGGTGATTGTAAAAGATCTAACATCTAATAAAAAGACAAATGGTTTTAATAAAAGTGATGAAGAGGCATGCCAAATCGCACTTCTTTCAGCCTTAAAGACTTTCCAAGAAAGAGCATTAAAAGAAGGTGGCACTAAGGTTGTAAATTTAACCGGCTACTACAAAAAGCATCCATTTAATTCAAAAACTCAGTTCCAGTGTGGAAGTGGTGCTTTGATGTCTGGTGTTACTCTAAAAGGTGATATCGCGAAATAATGAAATTTCAAGTTGATTTTTTTGACGCGATAGCTTATGGTGATGTCGGCGAGAAACTAGCTAGATACAAAAAAGAATTTGATCTAGCAAAAATTCCACCCATACAAAGAAGAAGGCTAAGTAGTGCTGCAAAGTGCGCTTTTAGCTTGCTTTGTGGTTTTGATAAGCTTGATATGCCAGTTATTTTTAGCTCATATGAAGGAGAGATAAATCGCTGCTTTGAGCTAGAGACTACGCTGGCAAAGGCTGAGCCAGTTTCGCCTACTTCGTTTTCACTTTCTGTGCATAACGCTATCTCGTCGCTTCTTAGTATAGAGGCTAAAAATCACAATGAAATTCTTGCCATATCTTCATTTAGCCCAGTCGAAGATGCCTTGCAAGCTGCATTTTTAAGACTAAATGACGGATATGAAAAGGTGCTAATACTTGCCTATCATGAGTCGATAAGGCAGAGTTATTTTGATGAGAAAAAGCCATCATTTATGATTGCTCTTGTTGTCTCAAGGGCAAAAAATGAGAGGGTTTTAACTCTAAAAAGAGCTAAAAAAGAAAAAGAAATTTGCGGGAATTTATTAAAAAGTTTTATTGTAAATTTTGATCCAAAAATATCAAAAAACTGGCAAAGTTGTAGTTATTCTTCATCTTGGAATTTTAGCTATGAGCCTTAAAATTTTAAGAGCTGGATTTTTATTTTTCCTTTTTGCAATCATTTGCATAAGCGGGGATTTACTGCTTGTGCCAGCGGTACTTTTGGGGCTAAATAAATTTAAATTTATACAAAATTTATGCCGTGATCTAGTTAGAATTTCTTGGGGATTTTTTATAAAAGTTACTAGAATTTGTGGGTGTTTGGACTATAAATTTGAGCTTAGCGAGCTAAATTGCGGATCAAATTTAGTCATAGCAAATCACCCTTCGCTTCTTGATGTGGTCTTTTTAGTTTCAAAATTTAAAAGGATAAACTGCATCGTAAAGGGCGAGCTTAGCAAAAATATATTTTTATTTGCGGCTATTAAGGCTTGCAACTATATACCAAACACAAATAACGAGGAATTTTTACAAAAAAGCGTAGATGTTTTAAAAAGTGGTGAAAATTTATTAATTTTCCCAGAAGGCACACGTACGAAAGATGAAATTATTTTTCATAAGGCAGCTGCTTACATAGGTGTAAAAGGCGCTAAAAATATTGTATGTATTGGCATCAATATGCACCCAAGAAGTCTTAGAAAAAATGAACCATGGTATAAAACGCCAGATGAAAAGATAAAATATCATTTTAAAGAGATGAAAAATTTTAATGTTGATATATTTTTAAAGGATAGGCCAAGTCCGGTAAGGGCTAGGGCATTACACGAAGAGATAAGTAAAATTTATAAGGAGGAATTTGGTGAAAGAGCTAGTTAATGAGATAAAAGAGTTGATCATCACAAGCTTAAATTTAGAGGATATGAAGCCAAGCGATATTGATGAGAATGCGCCACTTTTTAATGATGGTCTTGGGCTTGATAGCGTTGATGCTTTAGAGCTTGGGCTTGCGGTGCAGAAAAAATATGGCCTCGTGCTTGACTCAAAGAGTGCAAATCTAAAAGAAATATTTTTTAGCGTATCTTCTCTTGCAAAATACATTTACGAAAATAGGAAATAACGATGAGTGAAAGAGAAATTTTTGAAATTTTAAAGAAAGCCTTGATCGATCTTTTTGAGATAGATGAGAGCAAGATAAAGCCAGAGACTAGGATATATGAGGATTTGCAGATTGATAGCATTGACGCTATTGATATGATTGATTACATCAAACGTCAAACCGGACATAGGCTGATGCCAGAGGATTTTAAAAACGTAAAAACGCTTGATGATATTGTAAAAGCCGTAGCAAAGAAATTTGAAGCATAAAATAGTAAACCTAGTTCTAATTTTAGTAAGCATCGCTTACCCTTTAGTGCTATTTTTTTGGCAAGAGAATGCAGCCTTTATCTTTTGTGTACTATGTGCTCTTTGGTGGGCGAGGTGGTATTTTGAAAGTAGCAATATGAGGCAGGTCTGCTTAGCGGCTGGCTTGTTTTTTGCCATCTGCGCTATCTTTAGAAGTGTAAATTTAGCGCTTTTGTACCCAAGTATCGTAAGTATTGGCTTTTTGGCATTATTTTTTTATAGCTTAAGGGGTGAGGCGGTAATAACTAGGCTTGCTAGGCTAAAAGAGAAAAATATCGACGAAAAGGTTGTTAGCTACACAAGGGGGCTAACTAAAATTTGGTGCTTATTTTTTATATTTAATGCGGTTTTAGCATTTGTTTTATCGTGTTTTGAAAATAAATTTTATTGGAGTATTTACTGCTCCTTTATCTCTTATATTTTGATGGGGTTTTTGTTTTTTGGAGAAATTTTATATCGTAAAGTTTTTATTTTAAAGAGGAAAAATGGAGTTTGAAAATAGTCTAAAAGACTTTAAATTTATTGATATTGATAAAAATTTATACTCACAAGTTGTTATTTTTGGGGCAAATTTAAAAGAGTATGGCCCAAGTGAGGTAGAGATCTATCTAAGCGAAACTTTTGACTTTTGTGTAGCTTTTTTTGGAGCACTTGCGATCGGCGTGAGACCGATTTTGCTTGCAAAGCCTATTTTTAGTAGTGATAAATTTAATATCAATGATGAAAATTTCAAGAATTTTTTGGTTCCAGTCAGAAATATAGAGCCAAAATTTGATATAAACTCTACTTTTTTTCTTCAGACTTCGGGCTCGACTGGAAATAGCAAAAATATCCAAAAAAGACTTGGTGCGATGATAGAAGAAGGGCTATTTTTAAAAGAAGAACTTGGATTTAATGAAAGTGATACATTTTTTTCAAGCGTTTCGCATCAGCATATGTTTGGCCTTACTTTTAAGGTATTTTTGCCCATCATCTCTGGTGCAAGGGCTGTTAGCAAGGAGCTAAATTACCCGGAGGCGATCTTTGAGCTAGAGCTTGAAAATTTAAGTTTCATAACAAGTCCGGTTTTGCTTCAAACGCTAATTTCTAGCCCAAGAGCAGCTGAAATTTCAGGGCTAAAAAATATTATCTGTGCCGGCTCGGCCCTAAAGAGTGAGCTAAGAGCTAGCATAGCAAAACTAAGCAGTGCACGCATTATTGACATCTATGGTAGCACCGAAACTGGTGCAGTGGCTAGAAATTTAGGCGATGAACTTTTGCTTTTTAGCAAGGTAAAAGCTGGACTAAGTGAAGATGAAGCATTAAACGTGAGCTCGCCATGGTGCGAGTTTTTCCAGACTAACGACTGGGCGGAGATAAAGGGCAACAGACTCACGCTAAAGGGTAGGATCGATAGGATAGTCAAGCTAAATGACAAAAGGGTCAATCTAATAAGCATCGAAAATAAGATGCTTGAAAGTGGTCTTTTAAAAGACTGCTACTGCGACACGCATCCAAAATTTAAGCGCCTAGCCGCACTTTTGGAGCTTAGCGAAGAGGGCGTGAAGCTCTTTAGAGATAGCGGTAAAAAGGGTGTTGTAGCAAGGTTAAATGAGCTTTTAAGGCCTGAGTTTAAAAATAGTGTTAGGTATTTTAAAATCGTTAGCTCGCTTTGCAAAAACGCTCAAGGGAAATTTCTAAAAGCAAATTTTAAAGGGCTTTTAGAAAAGAGCGAAGGGCCTAGCTGGGATAAAAGTAGCGAAAATGGCATTTATAAATTTAAGACAAAGCTTAGCCCAGCACTTGGCATTTTTACCGAGCATTTTCCAAATTTACCGCTGCTACCTGGCTTTGTGCAGCTTGATTTTGTATTTAAATTTGCAAGAGAGCTTGGCGCAGAAATAGGCGATCAGTGCGTGGTGGAGAATCTGAAATTTTTAAAATTTGTAAGGCCAAATGATGAGCTTTGTATAGAAATTTCGCAAAAAGATGAGAAGGTGTATTTTGAGATATTTTGTAATGGCACTAGAAGCAGCGTTGGCAGGATAAAGCTGGGCTTATGAAGACGCTCTTTCTCATACCATTTTATAACCATCCAGAAAAGATAAAAGCCCTTTGCGAGGCGCTTGCAAGATATAATCTACCCATTTTAATAGTCGATGATGGCTCAAACGAGACTTCAAAAAAGGTACTAGAAAATTTGAGCGAATTTGGTGTAGAAATTTTGACAAGAGCACAAAATGGCGGTAAGGGAGCTGCGCTAAAAGATGGCTTTAGACACGCTGTGCAAAATGGCTACACGCATGCATTTCAGATCGACGCTGACTTTCAGCATGACATAAGTGAAGTGGCTGAGTTTTTGGAGCTTAGCAGAAAGTATCCACACGATATGATCATGCTGATCCCATCTACGGCGAGGATGCGCCAAAGTCGAGGTTTTATGGTAGAAAGATCACAAATTTTTGGGTCAAGGTAAACACCTTAAACACCAACATAAAAGATGCGATGTGTGGCTTTAGAATTTATCCGCTAAAAGAGCTTGAGTGGGCGACCCTTCAAAGTAGCTCAAACAGGATGGAATTTGACATGGAGATCCTAGTAAATGCGGTGAGATCGGGCGTTGGGCTTTGGTGGATAAAGCTAAAAGTGCACTACGAGCCAGGCGGCGTTTCACACTTTAAAATGCTAAAAGATAACGCGCTAATAAGCCTCATGCACGCGAGGTATTTTCTAAATTTAGTCCCATTTTTACTTAGCAAAATAACCAGCAAAGAAAAGTACATCTGGTGGCAAAAGAGTGAGCGTTCAAACGAATTTTTCCTACGAATTAGCCTTTTTATAAGCAAAAATTTACCCATCTTTCTTATAAAACCTATCGTTATGATAGTTGTTTGTTTCTACTACATCTTTTCAAAAAGCGAGAGAGAAAATATAAGAGAATTTCTTCTAAATGTAGAAAAATTTAGTGGTAAAAAACCAGCTACTGGCGTTTTTAGAAATTTTTATGACTTTGGTATAGCTATTTGCGATAAATTTCGTATTTGGCAAAATGGCGTGCTCGAAAATGAACTAGATATTGACGAACTCATGTGGATAAAAGAAGAGTTTGAGGCATCAAAGCGTGGCAGAATTTTACTAACAAGCCATCTAGGAAATGTAGAAATTTGCAAGACACTTTCGCTTAGATCGCCAAGTTTTCGTATGATCATCTTGGTTTATAGCAAGGGAAGTGAGAATTTTTATAAAATTTTAGAGCAGATAAGCAAGGGGCAGATCAGGCTAATAAGCGTAGAAAATCTCGACGCGGCCGCGATGATGCAACTAAAAGAGGCGGTAGATAGTGGTGTGCATATCGGTATCATGGGGGATAGAACCCCGGTAAATGGTGATAAATTTGTCGAAGTGAGCTTCCTTGGCAAGATGGCTAAATTTAATTACGGCCCATACTTGCTAGCTGGCATTTTGGGTGTAAAAATGAGCACACTTTGGTGCGTGAAAAATGGCGATAAATTTAGCATAGAGCTAAGTGACATCGCAGATGAGATAAAACTAGGTCGTGACCGCAAGGCAAGCGTCATGCCATATGTACAAAGCTATGTAAGGCAGCTTGAGGAGCAAGCTTGCAAGAGTCCGTCGCAGTGGTTTAACTTTTTTGATTTTTGGAGATAAATTTGGAAATTTCACACGTTAGCACATTTAAAGTGGCATTTTTTGACGTTGATAGCATGGAGGTGATGTGGCATGGCAACTATGTCAAGTACCTAGAAATGGCACGCTGTGAGCTACTTGACAAGCTAGGGTACAACTACATCGCTATGAAAAAAGATGGTTACGCCTTTCCTATCGTAAAGCTTGACGTAAAATATGTGCGCCCAGCCTTTTTTAACGACGTCATAAAGGTCACTACGACGCTTAGCGAGTGCGAAACATTTTTGAAATTTCACTACCTTATAGAAAATGAAAAGGGCGAAAAAATAAGCGAGGCAAATACCGCGCAAGCCGTTATCGAGATGAAGAGCTTGCAAACTTGCTTTGAGATGCCTGAGGCCCTAAAAAACGCACTTGAAGCTTACATAAAAAAGGAAAATATATGAAAAAAATAGTTATTTTTTTGGCCATTTGTATATCTTGCTTTGGATATGAGCTAAGCGAGCTTAAAAATATAGTAAAAACAGATAATGTAAGCGGAAATTTCACGCAGACAAAGAGCCTTGCTGGCTTTAACAAAAGCATAAAAAGCACAGGTGAGTTTAGACTAGAAAATGGTGGTCTTTACTGGGATACTCTAGAGCCAATCAACTCAAAGGTTTTTATAAACAAAGACGGCATTTTTAAAAACGAAAATGGCAAGCTAGAAAAGACGAGCGCAAATTTTGACGAAAAGCTTTTTCTTGCTATCATCAGCCTCGATGAGGGCGAACTTAGGAAAGAATTTGATATAAAAACAAGCGGTAGCCTAAAAGAGTGGAGCATAGAGCTAAGTCCTAAAAATTTACTCTTTAAACAAATTTTTAAATCCATAAAGATAAGTGGCGACGAGGTGGTAAAAAAGATCGAGCTTGATGAGGTAAGCGGTGATAAAACGATAAATGAGTTTAGTATAAAATGAAAAAACTAGCCACGATCTCGGCTTTTATATTTGTTTTTTTAGCCTCGCTTGGATATTCGCTTGCGAGCCTAAAAAACATCCAAACCGACATCTTTTCACTGATAAATTTTAAGGACGCCAAAGAGGCAAAGGTGCTAAAAGAGGTGCAAGATGAGATGGCGTCAAATTTTTTGGTATTGGTAAATTCTAAAGAGCTGGCCAAAAACGTGCAAAACTTAGCGCTTAAAAGCTCGCTTTTTAAGAGCTTTGAGGCGAATATTGACGTAAATTTAAATGATATAAAAAGTGATATAAACCGCTCAAAGATCGCACTTTTAAGTAGGGCTGATTTGGAGCTTTTAAAAAACGATAAAAACGCCTTTTTCAAAAAGCGCGCAGAGGAAATTTTTAATAGCTTTAGGCTTTTAAATGTAAAAGATGATTTTTTCTCACTAAGTAGTGGTTTTAGTGCAAAAAATGGCAATGTGAGCTTAAATTTAGCCGAGCTCATGCTTGAGGTAAAAGACGGAGAAAAGAGCTTTTTCTTGCTAAAAGGTGAGCTAAAAAGTGGCGTGGCAAGCGAGGGGCTAATAAATTTTTATAACGAGCTAAATGCGTTAAAAGTTGGACAAAACGAGCTTTTTGTGCACTCAAGTGCTCTTTATCAGGCATTTTCAAAGCAAAAAAACGAGAGCGAGAGCCTTTATATGAGCGTGACCTCGCTTAGTTTGACCGCTATATTTTTGATGCTTGCTTTTAGAAATTTACGCATTTTTTATGTGATATTTATCGCTGCATTTGGCTTTAGCGTGGCATTTGCAGGCACTTTGCTCTGCCTTGGCGAGCTAAATATCCTAACTATTTTAATAAGCACAAGCCTCATTGGACTTATGTTTGACTATATCTTGCACTGGCTTAGCAAAAACGAGGGCGAAGCTATTAGGACTAGTAGCATAAAAAGCATGCTAAAAATTTTCTTGCTAGGCCTTCTTATCACGCTTAGTGGCTATCTAGCTTTTACGTTTTCTGATCTTAGGTTGCTTAAAGAGGTAGCGCTCTTTTCGGCATTTGCGCTAGTTGGTGCCTTTTTAGCTAGCTACTTTTTTATGCCTTTAGTCTTTGACGGGGTTAAATTTTATAGATCAAAGCTCTTTGATAGGTTTTTAACTAAATTTTGCGAGCTCTCAGACTTGGTCGCAAGGCATTTGGGGGCTAAATTTCTAGCTATTTCTCTTGTTTTACTAGCTATTTTTCTTGGATTTGACCTTAAAAATTTATCAAAAACCGAAAACGTAAAAGACTACTCAAATATGCCAAAGAGCCTGCTAGTGGATTCTTCTTATATCTTAAGTCTAACTGGCAACAACCAAAACACAATGATAGTGACAAGATCTAGCGGCGACATTTTAGGAGGTGAAAAGAGCCTTTTAAACGAGCTAAAAAAGAGAAATTTGATAAAAGATGAGAGCTCACTAAGCGATATATTTTTAAGTAAAAGCGAGCAGGCTGAGCTAAAAGAGGCCTTTAAAAAGGCGCTTGATGATGAGCAAATTTATGTGATTTATGAGAAATTTGGCTTTAGTAAAGATGAGATACGAAGTGAAATTTTAAAGGTTTTGAGCGAAAAAGAGCTTGGCATGAGTGAAATTTTGGCTCTAAAATCAATGAAGGATTTTAAAAAATTTGCCCTTGATGAAAATACTAGCGTAGCTTACGTGAGCGGCTTTGTAGAGGGCTTGACAAGCTATGAGGTGCTAGCTCGCAACAACGCTTTTAGCCTAAATTTTGCTGACTCGCTAAATGAGAACCTAACACAGGCAAAAGAGCTAGCTTTAGAGCTAAAAATAGCAGCGCTTGTGGTCGCGTTTTTACTGCTATGGTTTTACTTTAGTGTGCTTGTTTCGGTACTTGTTATGGGCGTTATCATCTTTGGCGTGCTTCTTATGCTCTTTATCTTCGCCATTTTTGGCGTAAATTTAAGCATTTTTGGTGTCTTTGGACTCATACTTGCAAGTGCTGTGGGGATTGATTACATGATATTTGCGCTAAATGAGAGTCTTAGCGAAAAAGAGCGAATTTATGGGATATTTTGCGCATTTATCACGAGCTTTATTTCCTTTTTTACCCTCTCTTTTAGCCAGACCGCGGCTCTTAGCGTCTTTGGACTAAGTGTTAGCCTTTGCGTGCTGATATACGGGCTATGTGCTAGCGTTTTATCTTGTAAAAATATAAAAATTTAGTTTGATTTTCAGGCCCCAAGCGTTTTGACTAGCTCGGGACTTTGGTTTTATTTTATAACGGCTAGTTTGCCTGTGTCTGCGTTTTTATTTACCTCGTTTTGGACGTTTGAGGCTTGGATAAGTTCAAATTTATATGGTGGCTCAAATGGCGGCTTAGTTAGCTTTTCACAAACGCTACCTTTTTTAGAAAGGTCTATGTTGCCGCTTTCAAAAATGGTGCCTTTGTTACACTTGTAGCTTATTTTGACGCCATTTGTAAAGTAGTTGTTTTGAGCGTATATTAGCGAGCCAAAGCGCACGTCAATGGCGTATTTTTGGTCATAGAAGCCATCTTTTGAGTCATAAAAGTTGTTATAGACGTGCACCTTTGCATTGTGTACCATAGGTAAGCGTTGCGCGCAGTTGTCAAAAACGTTATGAGCGACCGTTATAGTCCTTGTTTCGCTGCTGCCGTCGGAGTCTCTTGAGCCAATTAACATCGTTTTGTCATGGTTTTCAAAGATGTTGTGCGAGATCGTGATAGCCGCACTGTCTCCCTTGATGTCGCATAGTCCGTCGTAAGTCTGCCATTTGGTAAGCTCTCCGCCTGCTAAATGCACATGATCAAGCTCGACCGTGTCCTTAAAATGGCAGTGATCTACCCAGATGTTTTTGCTTGACTCTATGCTGACGCCGTCATATTGCGCATTAAAGCCGTCATTTTTTTGTATATCTGGAAATGGATCAAAAGCATCTTCGATCTTCATATTGCGGACCGCGATATTTTGGACATTTTTTAACAAAAGTGAGCCGCCTTTTATTCCTGAGTTTTCGCCTAAGCCGATTATTGTGGTGTTGCTAGCTACCGGCACTACGATGAGCTTTTCCACTCGTTGGCTAAATTTTTGCGAAGCGCTGCTAACTTTGGATCTTGTGAACCGTCTAAATTTGCACGACATGAGGCGCCGTAAGCCTGCATAAATTTGGCATAAGAGCTAAACTCGCCACCGCTAATCTCACTTATAAATTTATCCAACCCATCGCTATTGCCATTTTGTGGGATCTTGCCTTCGCTAAGGTCTATGAGCCCATCCACATAGATGACGTAACCACCCATTTGAGCGTATTTTACGAGCTCTTGCCTATCTTTTACGACGACTTCTTTACTCTCTTTGCCGGCGTATCCGCCAAAATTTTGCTCTGCACCAATGCTAGCGTAACCAAAGGGTGAGTCGCTTGCTTTTATCTCGCCTGCTTGAGCTAGAGCACTAAATGCAAATAACTAAGAAACGGCGAGAAACAATATCTTTTTAAACATCTTTAGCCTCCCAAATTTGGCTTTTTATTTTTGATCTTCTGTTAGAAAATCGCTGCCGAATTTTATTTTGGCTCATTAAATTTAGCGTAAGACTTTTATAAATTTTTAGTAAAGTCAAATTTTACGCGAAAAATATCTCGCTTTTTAGGCGAAGTAGGCATAAATAGGCGCTCAGAACGCTCTGCTCTCTAATGTAGTTGCGATCTCCTTTTAAAAGAAGTCTCTCAACCTCGATGTTGCCGTTTCTATCGCCAGCTGCGACGTAGACCGTGCCAACTGGCTTGCTAGCTGTGCCCCCGCCCGGTCCTGCGATACCGCTAATAGCAAGTGCAAAGTCCGCATTTGTCGTGCTTAGCGTGCCTTTTACCATAGCTTTTACGCAAGGCTCGCTCACAGCTCCGTAAGTATCTAAAATTTCATCCTCAACGCCTAGCCACTCGTGTTTTATGTGATTTGCATAGGTTACTAACGAGCCATCAAAGCTAGCTGAGATGCCGCCATATCTTGCAAATTTAGCTGCCGCAAGCCCAGCTGTGCAAGACTCGGCAAATGAAATTTTAAGTCCCTTTTGCATGAGCCTTTTTGCTACAAATTTGATCACATCTTTTTGCGGGATAAATTTTTGCGAAAATAGCGTTTTTACGCCTTGTAAAAAGCTCTCGATCTGGCCAAATTTATTACTTTTTGCCCTTACTAGTATTAAATTTGGCAGGATCTGCGCAAGAGTGATATCAACTTCATAAGTTTTAGCAAGTGGCAGTATAAGGATCTTAGCGCTATCTGCGTCGATGTCTATTAGATGAAAGTAGCTAAAATCAGGCTCGTACTCGGTGAGAAACTCGCCTAGCTCTTCATTTGGATTAGCTTTTATGAGATTTATCTGAGCGTTATTTAGGCTGGCTAAAAAGCTATTTTTTGAGTAGTCTAAGCTATCTTTAAGTGCAAGTGTCGTGCTATCTTTTAGCTCAAGCGAGCCCCCAGTTAGCGTCGCTACGATCTTTGCAGCGATAGCAAAATTTTCATCCGAGCCAAAAATGCTTACAAAGTCGTAATCTTTTGATAAATTTTCGATGATAAAAGGCAGCTCTTTGCTATTTTTGGGAGCAAAACTGACAACTCCAAGCTCGCCAAAATGATCCTCGTAACTTTGAAAAATGTAGTTTAGAAATTCTCTATTTATCTCAAGATCTTCGCCTATTATCAAGATACTTTGTCTCATTTTTAAGCTCCTTTTTTTTGCCTCATTATACTATTTTTCAGTGTGATTTAACCAGCACAGGTGTAAAATTAGCAAATTTTAAAATCAAGGTAAAAAATGGACTACAAAGAGACACTTTTACTCCCAGAGACAAATTTCCCGATGCGCGGAAATCTCCCACAAAATGAACCACAAAGACTAAAATCATGGTACGAAGACCGCAAGGTTTACGAAAAAATGAAGAAAAATCGCCAAAATGCGGCTAAAAATTTCAACATCCACGACGGCCCTCCGTATGCAAACGGCCACCTACACATCGGCCACGCGTTAAATAAAATTTTAAAAGATATCATTACAAAAACGCACTATTTTTACGGCGAAAACGTCCGCTACGTGCCAGGCTGGGACTGCCACGGCTTGCCGATCGAGCAGCAAGTCGAAGTAAAGCTTGGCGATAAGAAAAAAGAGCTTAGTAAGGTCGAGATCAGAGAGCTTTGCAGGCAGCACGCGAGAGAATTTATAGACATTCAAAGAAATGAATTTAAAAGCCTTGGCATCATCGGCGACTTTGAAAATCCATACATGACGATGAAATTTGAGTTTGAGGCTGACATCTACAAAGCACTTTGCGAGATCGCTAAAAAAGGCCTTTTGATAGAAAGAAGCAAGCCAGTTTACTGGAGCTGGGCAGCTAGATCGGCGCTGGCTGAAGCTGAGGTCGAGTACGAGGAGAAAGAGGACTACTCTATTTACGTAGCCTTTGAGCTTGATAACGACGCGCTAGAAAAGCTTGGCGTAAAAGAGGCGAGCGCTGTCATCTGGACGACTACGCCTTGGACACTTCCAGCAAATCAAGCCATAAGCCTAAAACCAGATGAAATTTACGTGCTAACGGCTGAAAATTTGATCTTTGCAAAGCCACTACTTGAGAGTATCGTGGAAAGCGGTCTAAGCAAGGGCGAAGTAAAAAAAGAGTTTAAATCAAGCTTGCTTGAAAACACTCACGCGATAAATCCATTAAACGGCAGAAAGTCACGATTTTTGCTAGGTGATCACGTTATGATGGATGGTGGTACTGGACTTGTTCATACAGCTCCAGGACACGGCGAGGACGACTACTACGTATGTTTGAAATATGGCTTTAGTGAAATTTTGATGCCAGTTGATGATGGTGGCTGCTACGATGAGAGCCTAAAACATCACGGACTATTTAGAAGCGACATGGTAGATGAGTTTGTCGGTATGCACATCTTTAAAGCAAATGAAAAAATTTTAGAGCTACTTGGCAAAAATTTACTTAGCGTCTCTAAATTTAGACACTCTTATCCATTCTGCTGGAGAACACATAAGCCTGTTATTTATAGAGCTACAAAGCAGTGGTTTATTGCTATGGATGAGGCAAAACTAGGCGGAAAAACACTTAGACAAACAGCGCGCGAGGAGCTTGAAAAGGTTAAATTTTACCCAAGCGTTGGTATAAAAAGAATAGGCTCAATGATAGAAAATCGCCCAGACTGGTGCATCTCACGTCAGCGTGACTGGGGCGTGCCGATCGCGTTTTTCAGAGATAAAGCGACAAAAGAAGTTATATTTGATAGTGAAATTTTAGACCACATCGTGGCTATCTTTAAAGAAAAAGGCGCTGATGCGTGGTGGGCGCTAAGCATAGACGAGCTTTTGCCAAAGGGCTCAAAGTACAAGGCTGAAAATTTAGAAAAAGTGATGGATATCCTTGATGTTTGGTTTGATAGCGGCTCGACATGGCATGCGGTCTTGCAAAGCGATAACTACGACGCTGGCAAATACCCTTCAAGCATGTATCTAGAAGGCTCAGATCAGCACCGCGGCTGGTTTCAAAGCTCGCTTCTAGTAAGCACAGCTATAAATTCTCACGCACCTTATGAGAGCATATTAACTCACGGCTTTACAGTCGATGCTAAGGGCGAGAAGATGAGTAAGAGCAAGGGCAATGTCATCGCTCCACAAGACGTAGCCAAGACTCACGGCGTGGAAATTTTACGCCTTTGGGTTGGCATGAGTGATTACTCAAGTGACCTAAAAATAAGCGAAGATATATTAAAACAAATAAGCGAGCAATACCGCAAAATCCGCAACACTATACGCTTCTTACTAGCAAACGTAAATGATCTTGTGAGCTTAAATACAGAGTTTAACATCCTTGATAAGTGGATATTAGCTCGTGCTAAAAAGGTCTTTGACGAGGCGAGCGCTTGCTTTAGAAACTACGACTTTTCAAAGGGCTTTAATATCCTTTTAAATTTCCTATCAGCCGATCTTAGCGGCGTATATCTTGATGTTTGCAAAGATAGACTTTACTGCGACGCAAAAGACGCCCCAAGAAGAAGATCAGCTCAAAGCGCGATGGCGATCATCACAAAGGCGCTTTTACCACTCATCGCTCCAACGCTTACTTACACCGTTGATGAGGTGATGGACTATGCTCCAAAGATCATCAAGGGCGAGGCAAAAGACGCGTTTGATCTAGTCTATGAGCCAATCAAATTCGACCTTAGCTTTGAAGATGAGCTACTTTTTGCCAGTAGGGAGAAATTTAACGAGATCGTGGACGTTCTTAAGAAGGACAAAAAGATAAAATCAACCCTAGAGCTAAGTCTAGAAACCACAAACCACAACATCACAAGCTACGACGAGCGCGAAGTGGCCGATCTTTACATGGTAAGCTCGGTTAGAGCTTATGATGATAGCGAGCCACTAGCCGAGTTTGAGTTTGAGGGTGATAAATTTAAGATCATAGCAAGCAACCTTCACAAATGCCCAAGATGCTGGAAATTTAATGCTAGCAAAGAAGATGCGCTATGCCCAAGATGCGAAGAGGTCATAAGTGCTAAGTGAGCCAGTAAGCGTAAGTATCATAGTAGTAACGATCGCTGTGGTGGTCGTTGTTAGCTTGTTTGGCATATTTTTGGTTAATAAATTTAAAGGATAAAAATAGTGGTAACTTTAAAAGAAGCTTTGAAATTTTCAGCTGAAGAGATAAAAAATTTAAGAGCCGAGCTTGAGGAAAAAATCATAAAAGAAAAAGAGCTTGGCGCTTATGTCGAGCAGCTAGCAAATTTAGAGATCGCAAAACTAGGCGAGGGCGTGCCTATCGCTATAAAAGACAACATCCAAGTAAAAGGCTGGAGCGTCACAAGTGCTTCTAAAATTTTACAAGGCTACGTAGCACCTTACAACGCAACCGTTATCGAGAAGCTACTTAGCAAAAATTTAGCTCCATTTGGCCGCACAAATATGGACGAATTTGCGATGGGAAGCACGACTGAGAGCTCATTTTACGGCAAAACACTAAACCCACTAAATCATGCTCACGTCCCAGGTGGCAGTAGTGGTGGCTCAGCAGCAGCAGTCGCAGCTGGCCTTGCAGTAGCCGCACTTGGTAGTGACACTGGTGGCTCGATCCGCCAACCAGCGGCATTTTGCGGATGCGTAGGGCTTAAGCCAACTTATGGTAGAGTGAGCAGATATGGCCTTGGTGCCTACTCAAGCAGCCTTGATCAAATAGGACCTATCGCTCAAAACGTAGAAGATGCAGCCATTTTATATGACGCGATCGCTGGACACGACCCAAAAGATAGCACGAGCGCAGATGTGCCGTTTGTGAGCGTTAGCGACAAGATAGATGGCGAGAAGAAGCTAAAAATTTGTGTCATCAAAAACTACGTCGAAAACGCAAGCGAGCAGACAAAAGCTGCTTTAAATTTAGCCATAGAAAAGCTAAAATCACACGGACACAGCGTAACTTACACAAATTTTGAAGACTCAAAATATGACGTCGCAGCCTACTACATCATCGCAACCGCAGAGGCAAGCGCAAATTTAAGCCGCTACGATGGAGTAAGATATGGCAGACGTGCAGAGGCTAGAAATTTAAAAGAGCTATATGTAAATTCACGCTCAGAAGGCTTTGGCGAAGAGGTAAAAAGAAGAATTTTGCTTGGTACATTTGTACTAAGTAGCGGATACTACGATGCTTACTACATCAAAGCGCAAAAAGCAAGAGCACATATAAAAGCTCAGTACGAGAAAATTTTAGAAGAAAATGATCTCATCTTCATGCCAGTTGCTCCAAGCACAGCTTATAAATTTGGAGCACACAGCGATCCGCTTCAAGCCTATCTAAGCGACATCTACACGATTAGCGTAAATTTAGCAGGCCTACCAGCTATCTCTGTGCCAGTTGGCAAAGATGATCAAAATTTAAACGTGAGCGCCCAGCTCATCGCAAAAGCGTGGGACGAACAGACCTTGATAAATGGTGCTAAGAGCCTAGAAAATTTAATAAAAGGATAAAAATATGAAGATAGTAAAGAGAGCTTTAACATTTGAGGATGTGCTTCTTGTGCCGCAATACTCTGAAATTTTGCCAAAGCAAGTTGATGTCAAAACCAGGATCAGCAAAAACGTCACGCTAAATATCCCGATCGTCTCTGCTGCGATGGATACGGTGACTGAGCATAGAACTGCTATCATGATGGCAAGGCTGGGCGGTATCGGCGTCATCCACAAAAACATGGACATCGAAAGCCAGGCAAAAGAGGTCAAGCGCGTTAAAAAAAGCGAAAGTGGCGTTATCATCGATCCTATCTTTATAAATCCAGAAGCGACCGTGGCTGAAGCTCTAAGCCTTATGTCAGATCTTCATATTTCAGGCGTTCCAGTCATCGATAAGGACCGTAAATTAATAGGAATTTTAACAAATCGCGATTTGAGATTTGAGACAAATATGAATACTTTGGTAAAAGATCGCATGACAAAAGCACCGCTAATTACTGCACCAAAGGGATGCACGCTTGATGATGCGGAGAAAATTTTCTCTCAAACAGAGTTGAAAAACTACCTATCGTCGATAAAGACGGCAAGCTTGACGGCCTTATCACCATAAAAGATCTAAAAAAACGTAAAGAGTATCCAAACGCAAACAAAGATAGCTACGGCAGACTTCGAGTGGCTGCGGCTATTGGCGTGGGTCAGATAGACCGCGCTAAAGCGCTAGTTGATGCTGGTGTAGATGTCATCGTCATCGACTCAGCTCACGGCCACTCAAAGGGCATCATCGATACTTTAAAAGAGGTAAAAGCAAATTTTAATGTCGATGTCGTAGCTGGCAATATTGCAAATCCAGCAGCTGTAAAAGACCTAGCAGAAGCAGGAGCTGATGGCATAAAAGTGGGCATTGGACCAGGATCAATATGCACCACAAGGATCGTTGCTGGTGTTGGCGTGCCTCAAATTTCAGCTATCGATGACTGCGCAAGCGAAGCAGCGAAATATGGCATCCCAGTTATCGCTGACGGCGGTTTAAAATACTCAGGTGACGTGGCAAAAGCCCTTGCAGCAGGTGCAGCTTGCGTTATGGCGGGAAGCTTACTTGCAGGTTGCGAGGAGAGCCCAGGCGAGCTTATAACATTCCAAGGTCGCCAATACAAAGTATATCGCGGCATGGGCTCAATAGGCGCTATGACAAAGGGCAGTTCAGACCGCTACTTCCAAGAGGGCACCGCTCAAGATAAGCTTGTACCTGAAGGCATCGAAGGCCGTGTACCATTTGCTGGTAGCATAAAAGATGTGATCCATCAGCTAATAGGCGGCCTAAGAAGCGCTATGGGCTATGTTGGCGCAAAAGATATCCCAACTCTTCAAGAAAGAGCTGAATTTGTCGAGATAACAAGCGCTGGACTAAAAGAGAGCCACGTCCACGACGTAGTTATCACTCACGAGGCACCAAACTACAAAGTCAATTAGTGTTAAACCTGCAAACTAGAACTATTAAATTTAACGAGCCACTCTATCTTGAGAGTGGCCGTATGCTATCAAATTTTAAGCTTATTTATGAGACTTACGGCACGCTAAATGCCGATAAAAGCAACGTTATCGTCATCTGCCACGCACTAACAGGCTCGCACCACGCAGCTGGCACCTACGCAGCTGATGAGAAAGCTGGCTGGTGGGACGGGCTAATAGGCAGTAAAAAGGCGGTTGATACCGATAAATTTTACGTTATCTGCGTAAATATCCTAGGCTCGTGCTTTGGCTCTACCTCACCACTAAGTGTGGATAGAAGCAGTGGCAAAGAGTATAGGCTAAATTTCCCAGTCCTTGCCATAAGTGATGTGGTAAAGGCGCAAATGAGGTTATTTAGCGAGCTTGGTATCACAAGAGCAAGAGCCGTTATCGGCGGCAGTCTTGGCGGTATGCAGGCACTTTGCTACGCTATCGAGTTTCCAGAGTTTGCCCAAGATATCATAATGCTTGCAAGTACCTATCAGACTAAGCCATGGGCGATAGCGTTTAACAAAATCGCCATCGAAGCCATTTTAAACGATGAAAATTTCAAAAACGGCGAATATGACGTGGAATTTATAAGAAAAAATGGGCTAAAAGGTATGGCTTTTGGCAGGATGGCAGGGCATATCAGCTTTTTAAGCCCTGATAGCATGGATGAGAAATTTGGACGAAACTACGTGGAGACAGACGGTCTTTACGAGCTTTCTGGGCGCTTTCAGGTGGATCGCTACATGGAGTACAACGGTTACAACTTCCCAAAGAGGTTTGACCCACTAAGCTACCTATATATCGTAAAAATGATGAACATCTTTGACTGTACAAGACACTATGACAATCTAAAAGACGCTCTTGCACCGATCAAAGCAAATTTACATCTAATCGCTTTCAAAGGCGATCTACTCTTTCCGCCAAGCTGTATGAGAGAAATTTATGACGCACTTTGTGAGATGGGGCGAGAGTTGAAGACAAATTTTGTAGAGATAGATAGCAACTACGGCCACGACGCATTTTTGGTTGAGATAGAAAAATTTGATGGATATATAAAAAATATATTAAAAGGATAGAAGATGGAGCAAAAAGAGCAAAGTTTTGAAGAGAAATTAGCCCTAGCAGATAAAATTTTAAACGATCTAAACAAAGATGATGTGAGCCTGGAAAATAGCATAAAACTACACGAGCAGGGTAAAAAGCTATTAAATGAAGCAAGAGAAATTTTAGAAAACGCAAAACTTAGCATAAAGCAGGTGGACGATGAGTAGAATTTGCGCCCTTCAGCTACCAACGCAGCCTTTAAGCGAGGCGAGGCTTGATTATTATCTAAAAATTTGTGCGGACGAAAATGCAAGGCTAGTTGTGCTTGGTGAATATGTGCTAAATAGCTTTTTTAAAGAGCTTATTGGCATGCCAAAAAGCCTTATAAAAGAGCAAAGCGAGCGCAAGAAAGAGGCTCTTTTTGCAATGGCAAAAAAGTATGATCTAAATATTGTTGCACCCATTGTAAATCTAAAAGGCAAGGAAATTTTTAAAAGTCTAGCTAAATTTACCCCAACACAAGTCAAGCTATATGATCAGCAAATTCTCATGCCTTACGCTCACTGGAATGAGGCGAAATTCTTTAATAACACAAGCGATGAGCTAAATTTACCTATCTTTACATATGATAAATTTAAGGTTGGCGTCATGTTTGGCTTCGAGGCGCACTTTGATGTGTGCTGGGCCTATATGAGCGCTAAAAAGGTCGATATCGTGCTCGTGCCAACGGCTTGTACATTTTTTTCTCAGGCGCGCTGGGAGGAGCTTTTAAAGGTTAGGGCCTTTACAAACAACGTCTATGTGCTACGTGTAAACCGCGTAGGTAGCCACAAGAGCGACGATGAGCAGTGGAGTTTTTATGGAGATTCTATGCTTATTAATCCATTTGGTGAGATCAAAAATAGACTTGGTAAAAATGAAGAGATGATGATCGATGAGCTTAGTAAAAAGGAGCTTAGCGAGGCTAGAAGCACCTGGGGCTTTATGCATATAGAGGCGAAATTTAAAAGATAAAAGAAAGCCGTAACTGGACGGGAAAGTGAGCTTAACAAGAATGAGTGCTCTTTAAAGGAATTTTGGAGTGAAATTTGAAACGAAGTGACGTTGAGAGATACATAAAAGAGAAATTTGACGTTTTAGGTGAGCAAATTTTCCCAAAATATCCAAAATTTAGTGCCTTTCGTCACAAGAAAAATGAGAAGTGGTTTGCGCTACTTATGGAGATAAGCGCTAGCAAGCTTGGGCTTGAAAGTGACGAAATGATAGATATTTTAAATCTAAAATGTAGCCCTGATCTAGCGATGGTACTAGTCGATGAGCAGCAAATTTTTAAAGCCTATCACATGAATAAAAAGCATTGGATAAGTGTAAATTTAAACTCCAAAATCTCACAAAAAACAGTCTTTGACTGATAGACGAGAGCTTTACCTTAAGCAAATAAAAGCCATTTTTCAGCCTTAAATTTAGTAGTTTTTGTTAAAATCACGAAAAACTTAAGGATAAAATTTGCAAGAGCTAAACAATGAGATCAAAAAAGTCCATTTCATAGGCATTGGCGGCATCGGCATCTCAGCCATCGCTAGATTTTTACACGAAAAAGGCCACAAGATAAGTGGCAGCGACATCAAAGAGAGCAAGACGACTCTTGAGCTTCAAGATGAAGGAATCGAGGTTATCACTCCGCACTGTAAAGAGGCGATAAAAGACCAAGACTTTGTGGTCTACTCAGCGGCGATAAAAGACGACAATATCGAGCTAGTGGAGGCCAGAAACAAGGGCATAAAGTGTTTTTCTAGAAAAGAAATTTTGCCTTATGTGCTTGAAGATAAATGTGTCTTTGCGGTAGCTGGCGCGCACGGCAAAAGCACCACCTCAGCGATGCTAGCAAGCCTCATTGAGGGCTCAGTGATCATTGGCGCCATCTCAAAGCAGTTTGGCTCAAATATGCGCTATGCAAAGAGCGATAACGTCGTATTTGAGGCAGATGAGAGCGACTCGAGCTTCCTAAACTCAAACCCATATCTAGCCATTGTCACCAACGCAGAGCCAGAGCACATGGAGCACTACGACTACGATCTAGCTAAATTTTACGCAGCCTACAAGGGCTTTTTGGAACGCGCGAAAGTTAGAGTAATAAACGCTGAGGACGAGTTTTTAAGCACGCTTAAGCTTGATGCGATCAGGCTCTATCCAAGTACCGATATAACTGAGCTTACGATGGTGGTAAGAGACTATCAGCCATACACCAGCTTTAATCTTAAAAATTTAGGCAAATTTGAAGCCTTTGGTATGGGCGAGCACATCGCCATAGACGCCTCTTTGGCCATTCTTGCTGCGATGCACGAGACTCCGCTAAAAGATATCAGAGAAAATTTACTAAATTTTAAAGGCATAAAAAAGCGTTTTGACATACTTTGTGCAAACAAAAATTTTGTCCTAATAGACGACTACGCACACCATCCAACCGAGATAAAAGCGACGTTAAAATCAGTCTTTGAATACGCCAAAATTTTAGGCATAAACAGCGTCACAGCAATATTTCAGCCACACCGCTACACAAGGCTTAGCACAAATTTAGCTGGCTTTAAAGAGTGTTTTAAAGGTGTCGATGAGCTTGTTATCTTGCCAGTTTATGCAGCCGGTGAAAATCCGATCGAGGTTGATATGAAGAGCGAATTTAGCGAGTATAACCCGATCTTTACAGACAAGGTTGAGCGAGTCGAGGACGGCATCGAATTTACAGATGAATTTGGTGTCAAAAACCGCCTAAGTGACGGCATCGTAGTTGGTTTTGGAGCGGGTGATATCAGCGTGCAGCTAAGAGGCGGCTACTAATGGATCTAAGTAGCTTCAAGCACCAAGATGAAAATGAAATTTTAAAAGAGATAAAAGAAAAAGAGCTAAGTTGTGATGAAATTTCTAGCCTTATAAATTTAGGCAAAAAAGATATCTTGATCGCGCTTGCAAGGGAGCAAAAGCTAAGTAGTGCTCAGATAAAAGATATGTTACCAAATGCCCCGTATATGGCTGTTTGCTTGCTAGTTGAAAAGCAAGATATCAGTGAGGTTAGGGCAGAAATTTTAGACAAGATCGAGCCTCATGCTGAGCTTTACAAAGAGCTTATCGTAAAATATAAAGGCGTGAAATGGTAAGAAATTTGATCCTAATCGCTGGCTTTATCGTACTTTTTGGAGCGATCTGGGCGATAAAAGATGAAAAGATCAGCAAAGGTATAAAAGCACTCGTTAGTGCGGTGCTTGTAGCGATCCTTGTTTGTGTCTATTTTTACGAAGAGAATTTATCAAAAAACGAGGATGCTATCTCAAAGCTAGTTAGCGATTTTAAACAGGGCAAAACACTAAAATGTGGTGAATATAACGTGAGCGCTGAGAAATTTAACTACGAATTTGGCACAGCGTCATTTTTGGCTAAAAGAGAATTTAGTGATCTCTCAGGCGTTATCGTGCCGATAAAAAGTTGTGAGCAATGACTGAAGAGATATTTTTAAAGCTTGATTTGGGCGAGTATTTAGAGAAATTTAACTCTTTTTTAGCAAGGCAAAAACCGCTATTTTTGCAAGGCGACAGTAAAATCCACTTTGAAAACATTAGCGAGCTTTCAAAGTATGATTTTAAGGCGCCTGATGAGATAAAAGAGCTTGATGACGCACTTATGAGACTTAGCAAGCAAGCAGTGCTTCACATCAGTGAAATTTACGAGTTTGCAAAGATTATTAAATATTTTTCATATCTAAAAAAGCAAAAATTTGAAGGCAGGCTTGGCGAGTGGATCGCAAAGGTAGAAATCCCTGAAGCGATAAGCCAGATGGCAAACAGCTTTGATGAAAACGGCGAGTTTAGTGACAGCGTGGATGAGAGATTTTATGCGATAAAGCAGGCGTTTAGTGAGAAAAAACGCCAGATCGACGCTGAGCTTAAAAAGCTTATCTACTCAAAGCATATCACGCCCTATCTAGTCGATACCCAGACGCACTACATCAACTCGCAAGAGGCACTTTTGGTGCGTGGCGGCTTTAATCACGCCCTAAAAGGCACCGTGATCGCTAGAAGCTCAAGTGGCTACTTCTACGTCGCTCCTGCAAGCACCGAGCGCCTAAAAAAGGAGCAAAGCGAGCTACTTGATAGAAAAGAGGAGATCATTTTTGAGCACTGTAAGAAATTTAGCTTGCAGATGAGCAAGAGCCTGCTTTTTTTGAAATTTATAAATAACGCTTTTGATCAGTTTGACGCATATCAGGCTCGTGTAAATTTGGCTAGATCACGTGACTATGAGTTTGTTTTGCCAAACAGCTCACACGTTATCAAGCTTGAGAAATTTGCCCACCCGGCGCTAAAAAATCCAAAGAGCGTGAGTGTGGATTTTAGTAAAAAGGTACTTTTAATAACCGGTGTAAATGCTGGCGGTAAGTCGATGCTTTTAAAATCAATCATCTCAGCCGCGCTACTTGCAAAATATTTACTACCTATGCGTATCGACGCAAATCGCTCAAGCATCGGCTCTTTTAAAGAATTTGACGCGATCATAGAAGATCCGCAAAGCGTAAAAAATGACATCTCGACCTTTGCTGGCAGGATGGTGCATTTTGCAAGGCTTTTTACTAAAAAATCGATCATCATCGGCATCGACGAGATCGAGCTTGGCACCGACTTCGAGGAGGCTGCGAGCTTGTATGGCGTCATGATAGAGCGTCTCATCACTCAAGATATCAAAATGATCATCACGACCCACCACAAGCGCCTTGCGATGTTGCTAGCTAAAAATCCAGAGGTTGAGCTAGTGGCGGCACTTTACGACGAGACGGCACAAAGGCCAAAATTTGAGTTTTTAAAAGGCACGATCGGCAAGTCTTATGCCTTTGAAACAGCGGCAAGATACGGCATATCTCAAAATCTAGTGGCGCAGGCTAAGAAAATTTATGGTGAAGATAAAGAGAATTTGAACGAGATCATCACAAAGACGCTAAATTTACAAACTAAGCTTGATGAGGGCATAAAAGAGGTCACGGCAAAAGAGGAGCGGCTGGAGCGCTTGCTCGAGGAGCAAAAAGAGCTAAAAGAGAAAAATGAGATCAAGCTAAATGCGACTATTTCACGTCTGGAAAAAGAGTATTTTGAAGCAATAAATGCGGCAAAAGCGGTTATAAATTTCAAGGATATAAAAGACAAACAAAGAGCGCTAAATGTGGCAAATGAGAAAAAAGCTGCTATCGTTAAGCCTAAAAAAACTGAGCGTGAGAGCCTAAAAGTAGGCGATAGAGTGAAGTATGAAAATATAAAAGGCACGGTTTTAAGCATCTCAAAAAATGATGCAACGATCGAATCAAATGGCATAAATCTGCGCGTGCCACTTGAGCTTTTAAGAAAAAATGGCAACGAAGTAGTCTTGCCTAAAAAAGGTGGTGTGAGCCTAAATGTCGATAAGCCAAAGTCTGCCTCGCTCTCAATTGATCTACACGGCATGAGAGCTGACGAGGCGATAGCAAAGCTTGATAAATTTATCTCAGATAGTCTTGTTATGGGGTTTGATGAGGTTAGTGTATTTCACGGTATCGGTACAGGTAAGCTTGCCTTTGCTGTTAAAAATTTCTTAAAAGAGCATCCAAGTGTGAAAGAGTTTTTTGACGCACCTGCGAATCAGGGTGGATACGGCGCTAAAATAGTCAGGCTTTAACTTTTTTCCAAAAGTTAAAATTTATTTTAAGGTTGATATAATCAGTGCAATTACACAAAACAAGGGAAGTAACTTTTGAGTAACAAGGACGAGCAAACGGGTAAAAATATAAACATCACTAAAACGATTATAGGTTTAGTGTTTGTTTTGGGAAGTATTTTTTTAGTCGAAAACCTGGCAGTTTTTTATTTTAAATTTAATAATGCTTCTGCTGAAAATGGTTTTAATCTTCGAAAGAAAGTTGATTATTTGACATATCAATATGTTGATTATTTCAAAAATGTCAGCAAATATGATGTCGCAAATTTTCAATCTTACATTAACGATAGCGCTATGGGTGATGTCCTTTTATTAAAGGATGATAATAAAAATGGATACAAGGTCGTAGTGTCTTCAGATAAAAGAATAATAAATCAAGAATTTAACGATAAAAGCTGTGGAAATATCTTTGCTCATAATTTCCAAAAAGATTATTTTTGGGCAAAAATTTTGCCAGAAATGCTGCTCAAGTTTGTATGTTTGTACCGGTCGGAGAGTATATATTAGGCTTTAAAGGAAAGGTCGATCAACGTATTACTGGTACGCATGATGAGTACTTTTTTGAGTGGCTTTTAAATAATATGACTTTAACATTTATCTTAAGCTTCGTTGGTGCAATAGTTGCTTTATCTACTTGTATATGGTATGCGGTTAAATATATAAAAGAAAAAAATAACTATAACGCATTAAAAATAGGTACTAAAAAACAGATAGAAGAGCTTGGAGAAAAGCTTTATATCGATCCGATGACTGGACTTTTAAATAAAACAGCATTGGTGCGTGATATTAATAGCTATGAAAATCCTAAAGTAGTGCTTATAGATATTGACGATTTTGGCAAGATGAATGACTTTTACGGTAAATTTGCATGTGACCAGATTTTGGTCAAGATGGCTGATTTGATCAGTGAATTTGCCAAAGATGAGAATATGAAGGCTTACTGCATAGAAGCAGATAGATTTGCTCTGGTAGAAGATAGTGATAGCTTTATCGATAGATATGAAGATATGGTTGAAGATTTGATAGAAATTTTTAAAGGCCGTATGCTAAGTATAGTCGATGAAGATGGCAGAGAGATAGAAGGTATCGAGATACATAGTACAATAGGCTTTGCTCTTGATAGTGACCAAACATTAAGAAAAGCAACAATAGCATTAAAAACAGCAAAAGAGCAAGATAAAGACTATGTTTGCTATTTTAAAGGGCTAAATCAAAAAGAGGAATACGCAACTCAAATAGAACGCTCTAAACTGATACAATACGCCACTATAAATAACAATATTGTTCCTTATTTTCAGCCGATAGTTAATGACCAAAAGGTACCTGTAAAATACGAATGTTTGATAAGACTTTTAGATAGAGGCGATGTTATATCACCAAATGTCTTTTTAGATATCTCAAAGCGTATTAAGCGTTATGCTGATCTTGAGAAACAACTCATTAAAAAGTGTTTTAAACAGCTTGTAGAGGATAAGAATTTAGTACTTTCTATAAATTTAAGCAGTAGAGACATGATCGATGGTGATGTTAGCTCACTTGTTTTAAATTTATTGAACAAGCACAATGTTGCTGGCAGAGTAGTATTTGAGATCGTTGAAGATGAAGAGCTTAAAAATTTAGAGAGAGTTTCAAATTTTATCGAGCGTGTAAAAAGCATGGGTGCAAAGATCGCTATCGATGATTTTGGCTCAGGATATTCAAATTTTTCTTACATTATAAAGATCAAGCCTGACTACGTGAAGATCGATGGCTCTATTATAAAAGATATAGACATAAATAAAGATTCACACTCTATTGCAAGTGCGATCGTAGCATTTGCAAAAGACCTTGGTATAAAAACTATTGCTGAATATGTGCATTCAAAAGAGATATTTGAAATCTGTAAAGAGATCGGTGTAGATGAGTTCCAGGGCTTTTACTTTGGTGCACCAGAGCGTGCCGGCTTATAAGGCACTTAGTGGTAATTAGCTTTTTAAAAGAGCTTTTAAGCTTTCGCTCTATCACACCTAATGATGCTGGAAGCTTAGAATTTATCGCTAAATTTTTACCTGATTTTGAGGCGAAATTTATAGAAAAAAATGGCACCAAAAATCTCATACTTTCTAAAATTTATGGAGACGGCGAGCATCTAGCTTTTGCTGGACACGTTGATGTCGTGCCTCCAGGTGAGGGCTGGGATAGCGAGCCATTTACGCCATATGAAAAAGATGGCTACATCTACGCAAGGGGCGCACAGGACATGAAAAGTGGCGTGGCTGCTTTTGTTTGCGCTGCTAAAGATGCGAAATTTAATGGGAAGCTAAGCCTCATCTTAACAAGCGACGAAGAGGGTGATGGCACATATGGCACGCCTTTGGCACTTGAATATTTACGCGAAATAAATGATTTGCCAAAATTTTGCGTAGTGGCTGAGCCAACTTGCGATAAAGAATTTGGCGATAGCATAAAAGTTGGCAGACGTGGCTCAATAAATGGCAAGATCGTGATAAAGGGCATTCAAGGGCACGTGGCATATCCTGAAAAGTGTGTAAATCCGGTAAATTTGATAGCTCCACTTCTAAATAAAATAGCTGATCACGATATGGACGCTGGGAGCGAGTTTTTTAGTCCAAGCAAGATTGTGATAACTGATATTAGAGGTGGCATGCAAGTTTGTAACGTCACGCCAAGCGAGCTTAGCATAATGTTTAATGTTAGAAACTCAAATTTAACTGACGTAAATGACGTTGAGAACTATCTTAGAGGAGTTTTAAAAGGGCTTGATTACGAGCTTAGCATAAAGCAAAGCTCGAAGAGATTTTTAACAAATAAAGATAGCAAAATCGTAAAAAATTTAATGGCCTCTGTTACAAAAATTACCGGCGTTACTCCACTTTTAAACACAAAAGGCGGCACGAGCGATGCAAGACGCTTTGCTGAATTTGGTGTAGATGCGATAGAATTTGGCGTCATAAACGACCGCATACACGCCAAAAACGAGCGAGTTAGCGCCCACGAAGTAAATAAACTTTATGAAATTTTTAAAGATTTGATAGAAAAATTTTAATCCATAAATTTCATTATTTTTAAACCAAAAAGTTATTAATTGTCTAAAAAATATTTTCAAAAGCTATTTTGATTGATATTTCTTGTCAAAGAATTTTAAAATTAAGAAATTTTCTTTATTTGGCAATATTGCTATTATCTGTTACAATTTATGAAATAGCTGGGTTTTGGCTATTTCAAGTAAAACCTAATGGAATGCTCTTTTTAATGAGCATAAGGCAGAAGTTATAAATACATTTGTGAGCGAGAAATATATCCAGTATAATCCTGGCTTTAAAGATGATATGGATATCATTTCTAATTTATAAAAAAAGTAAAATTTCAAATAAATAAAAAAATGCAAGTAAAACGAAAAATATACAAATCTTTTCAATACGAGAAAATGAGACATAGCTTGCGAGCTAGATTGCTTTTTTTAGTCGTAGCAGTCGTGATTTTAGCAATCGAAATTTATATCGCAACTTTTGTTAAAGGTGGCTTCGTGCGTCATTATTTGGGTGATGTGCTAGTTACGGTGATGCTTTACGCATTTGGACGAGCTATATTTAAAACTACACCAAAAATTTTAGCGTTTGAAATATTTATCTTCTCGCTATTTATAGAAATTTTACAATACTTAAAAGTACTTGAAATTTTAGATATTCATAATTTAATAATACGCATAGTCTTTGGCGGAACATTTGATGTTAGCGACATCGTATGTTACGCATTGGGCTGTTTGCTAGCTTATTTGATTGATGTCATTTGCTTTCCGCAAAAGCATAAAAGTCCAAAGATATAGTGATAAACTACAACTTTATTTTTAAGTATAAAGCAGGAGCTAATCATCTTAAAAGCTCCAGCAAAATTTATCTATCTATTTTAGCTCACCCCAGTTTTTGGCGATATTTAGCGATGTTTTAAGTGGCACATTTAGCGTGTAAATTTCCTCCATCGTCTTTTGCGTCGCCTTGCCAAATTCCTGTGCAAATTCGTCTTTTACTTCAAAGATCAGCTCGTCGTGGATCTGAAGCAACATTTTTACATTTTCATCTAAATTTGCTCTAACTTTTACCATAGCCATCTTGACAAGATCTGCCGCAGAGCCTTGAAAGACCGTATTTACTGCCTCGCGCTCAAACATCGCTATTTGCATAGGCGTGGCACTTTTAAAGTCAAAGTAGCGCTTTCTGCCAAGCAGTGTCTGCACAAAGCCATCATTTTTAGCTGAAATTTTTATGCTCTCTAAAAACTCTTTGATCGTCGCAAATGCCTTAAAATAGCGCTCTATATACTCTTTTGCCTCGGCTCTTGTGATATTTACTTGATTTGCTAGTTTGCTTGAGCCCATGCCGTAAATGAGGCCAAAATTTATACTCTTTGCCACGGCTCTATTTTGCCCGTCGCTGCTACCAAATATGCTAATGGCCGTCCTTGCGTGGATATCCTCGTCATTTTTAAACGCCTCAAGCAGCGCAGGATCACGGCTAAAGTGAGCTAGCAGTCTAAGCTCGATCTGGCTGTAGTCAAGCCCCACAAAGCTATAGCCTTCGCGCGCCTCAAAGCACTCTCTAACATCCTTTGCGAGGCTGCCACGAGCAGGGATGTTTTGCAAATTTGGATTTTTGCTCGAAAGCCTGCCAGTGCTTGTGCCAGTTTGCAAAAAACTCGTGTAAATTCGCGAGCCCTCATCCTTTTTCGCAAGTGCTAAAAGTGGCTCGCAGTAGGTGCTTTGCAGTTTATATAGCTCGCGGTAAGCTAAAATTTTCTCTATCACTGGATGAGCGTCCGTAAGCTCAGCTAGCACGCTCTCATCGGTGCTATATCCTGTTTTTGTCTTCTTTTTGGTAGGAAGCTTTAGGTGCTCAAAAAGTATGACGCCAAGTTGTTTTACGGAGTTTATGTTGAAATTTTCGCCGCTTAGCTCGTAAATTTCACTTGTTAGCGCCTTTAGTTTGGTATCGTTTTCAAGGATGAGCTTTTGCATCTTAGCTTCATTTATCTTGATGCCGTTTTGCTCCATGTCAAAGAGCGTGAGGATAAAAGGAAACTCGTGCGTATAGGCAAGGGCGAGTAAATTTTTATCAAGCGTGTTTTGAAAAGTTTTATAAAATTTAAGCGTTATCCAAGCGTCCTCACTTGCGTATTTAGCGGCATTTTCTAGCGGCACATCGCCAAAAGTTTGCCCTTTTTTGACCACATCTTCAAATTTGATCGTGTCATAGTCATAAAGCCTCTTTGCCAGCGCGTCCATGCCGACACTTGAGTTTGGATCGCTAAGCCACGCAAGTATCATCGTATCTTTGAAATTTGCTGGAGGATTTAGCCCAAGGTTGTTTTTCACGATCTCAAAGTCATATTTTAAATTTTGTCCGATCACGCAACCTTTATAAATTTGCCCTACCGCCCAAGTGGCAAATTTTAGGTCTATTTGCTTTGGCGCGCCTAAGTAGTTGTGAGCCACTGGCACGTAGTAGGCGTCCTCATCGTTAAAGCAAAAGCTAAAGCCAACGAACTTTGCACTTTTGCTATCAACGCCGGTCGTTTCCGTGTCAAATGCGACGATAGTTTCAGGCGTGATATCAGTAAGTAGCTTTTCAATATTTGCTTCATCAAGTAGTAAATTTGCTCTAAAGCCAAGCTTAAATTCAGCATTTTCCTCTTTTTGCAAGCTCTTAAGAAGTCTATTTAGATCGTACTCTTTTAAAATTTCTGAGATATTTATCAGAGGATTTTGCTCTGGAAATTTCGAGTGTTCAAGATCAAATGAACTAACTGCGTCATCAAATAAAGTGGCTAGCTTTTTGCTCAAAAATGCTTCGTCTTTTGCGGCGGCAAGCATATTTTTAGTGCGCTCGTTTCTAAGAAGGGCTAAATTTTCATAAATTCCCTCTAAGCTGCCATACTCAGCCAAAAGCTTCTTGGCCCCAACTGCGCCGATGCCTTTGACACCTGGGATGTTGTCCGAGCTATCGCCTGCGATCGCTAGAAAGTCCCTCACTTGAGCCGGATAGACGCCGTATTTTTCAAAGCAGCTAGCACTGTCGTGATCAATCTTGCTTTGTGGGCTGTAAATACTCACTTTACCGTCTTCTATGAGTTGATAGAGATCCTTGTCGTGCGTGACGATACGTACAAATATATCTTTGTCTTTACAAAATTTAACCGCACTTGCGATGATGTCATCGGCCTCGTAGCCCTCTCGGCTAAGGCTGTAAAGCCCCATTTTTTCTATCATATCTATGCAAACTGGAAGCTGTTCTTTTAGTTGAGCTGGCGGCTCGTTTCTGTTTGCTTTATAATCACCTAAAATTTCGTGACGTAAGGTCTTGCCTTTGCTATCAAGAGCAAAGATGAGATAGTCGCTTTGGTATTCATCCTTGAGGCTTGCTATAAAATTTGCAAAGCCACTAATCATTCCGCTTGGCTTGCCCTCGCGGTTTTTAAGTCCGCTCATAGCGTAGTAGAGCCTAAAAAAGAAACCAAAAGTGTCAATAATCGTAAGTGTTTTCATTTTTATCCTTTGTGTAATTTTATGAAATTTAGGCAAAAAATAGGCTGATTTATAAAAATTTTTGATATTATGGCGGACATTACAAATAAAAAATCACAAAAATAAAAAGCTTAAGGTCATGAAAAAAATAGTTTTTTTACGTATCAATCCAAATGCAGTAGGTGGTGCCGAACGCTATTTAAGAAGGCTTACCAAAGCCCTAAAAGACGTAGGTATAGACACATCTATACGCTCATATTTAGGAGAGGCTAGGATCTCGTCATGGAAAAAGGCTTTGAGATTTAACGCACAAGTAAAACGCCAAAAACAAAGCGATGAGGTATATTTTAGCTTGGAGCGAGTGAGCTGCGCAGATATTTATAGAGCAGGGGACGGCGTGCATAAAATTTATCGTGCCACAAAGCCATTTTGGTGGGTTAATCCTTTAAATTTTGTCTATCCATATCTAGAAAAACGCTGCTTTAAAAATTCTAAAAAGATAATCGCAAATTCAAACTACATAAGAGAGCAAATCATTTCAGCTTACGGTGTCGATGAGTCAAAGATCGTTACTATTTATAATGGTATAAATTTACCGCAAAAAGTGGAAAAGGGCGAAGCAAAACTTAGTGTTTGCAAGGAATTTGGACTTGATTACAATTTACCAATTGTGCTATTTGTAGGAAACGGCTTTAAAAGAAAAGGAGCAAGGGATTTTTTGCTTCTTATGTCTAAGCTAAAAACACCAGTAAACGCACTAATAGTAGGCAAAGATAAAAATTTAAATTCATATAAGAAGCTAGCAAAAAAGCTAAAAATAAAGGCATTTTTTACAGGTGAGCAAAAAATGACTGCAAAATTTTATGAAGCAAGTGATATTTTTATATTTCCAACGCACTACGAACCATTTTCAAATGTCGTCCTAGAGGCACTTAGCTTTAAAAATATTGTCTTTACGACGGCTCAAAATGGGGCAGCTGAAATTTTAGAAAATCGTTTTGTCATGCGTGAACCAAGTGATGAAAGTATACTGGAGCTAGTGGAGCAGGTGCTTAATGATAATGAGATGATGAGAGAGCTGCAGGAGAAGTCATTTTTACTTTCGCAAAAATTTAGTATAGAAGAAAATGCAAGTAAAACTCTTGAAATCATAAATGAAGTGCTAAATTTGGAGCAAAAGTGAGAGTTTTTATAGAGCTTCCAACTTGGCTTGGAGATGCTGTGATGGCGAGTGCAGCGATAGAAAATTTAAGTAAAAAAGCTAAAAATATTGTATTTTTTGGCTCTTATGTGGCCTGTGAGCTTTACAAATCACATCCAAAGTGCGAAAAAGTAGTCATTGACGATAGTAAAAAGCAAAACTCAAGATATTTAAGTCTTATAAAAACGGCTAGAAAGCTTGGAAAATTTGATATTGCTATTAGTTTTAGAAGCTCATTTGCTAGTAAATTTTTGCTATTTTTTCTAAAAGCAACGCAAAAATTTTGCTTTAAAAAGAGTAGTGAGAGCTTACATCAGGTGCAGAAATATCTAAATTTCATAAAGCAAAGCCTAAATTTAAAAGAAATTTCAAACGAACTAAAAATTTACTATGAAGCTAAAAAAAGCGAACAAAAGCTCCTTGTGCTAAATCCAGGTGCTAGCTACGGAAGTGCCAAAAGGTGGTATCCGCACTATTTTGCAGAGGTTGCATTGCACTTTAAGGATGAATTTGATGTAAAGATCACTGGCTCAAAAGCCGAGCTTGAAATTTGCAATGAAATCGAGCAAATGCTCTTACAAAATGGTATGAAATGTGAAAATTTGGCTGGAAAAACAAGCATAAAAGAGCTTTGTGAGGTTATAGGCTCTATAAAAAATGGTATCTTTTTGACAAACGATAGTGGTCCTATGCATATTGCAGCTGCCTATAAAGTGCCACTTGTGGCTCTTTTTGGACCGACTAAATTTAAAGAGACTAGCCCATGGCAAGATGAGAGTGCAAAGATAGTGCATTTAAATTTAGAGTGTATGCCATGTATGAAGCGAGTATGTCCTATAAAAACACATGCCTGTATGAAGGAGCTTACGCCAAAAATGGTTATCACTGAAATAGAGCTATTAAGAAAGAAATTAAATTTTTGAAATTCTAAAAATATTAAATATATACATACAAAATTAAAAATTTTAGTTTTTATTTGACTACATTTTTACTAAATATTTGACATTGGTTATCAATATAGCTATAATCACGCAAAAATTTTTACTAAGAAGGTATTATGGAGCTAATTAAACATCACATTGATCATGTAATTATTGCGATTTTAGGCATTATGAGTTTTTTTGTACTTTGGTATACGATTGAGCGTATTATTTTTTATTCACGCGTTGATATAAAAGGCTATAAAAGTATCGAATCGCTTGAAGAAGCACTAACCAAAAATTTAACCACACTTTATATTATCTACTCAAATGCACCATATGTAGGACTTCTTGGTACAGTTGCTGGCATTATGATCACATTTTATGATATGGGTATGGCAGGTGGAATCGATACTAAAAGCATAATGGTCGGTCTCTCTCTTGCGCTAAAAGCAACTGCTTTTGGACTACTTGTGGCGATACCAACTTTGATGATTTACAATGGTTTTGTCAGAAAAGTAGATGTAATGCTAAATAGATACAAGGCTGAAAATGCGTCTAAATAAAAAAGATGGGTTAAATATTGTCCCATTTATTGATATTATGCTTGTTTTGCTTGCTATTGTGCTTAGCATTTCGACTTTTATTGCTCAAGGCAAGATAGCTATTGATCTTCCAAGTGCAAACAGTGCTGAGCAAAGCAAAGAGGACGATAAAAAGGTAAGCGTAGTAATTGATAAGGATAATAAATTTTTTATAGATGATGTAGAAATTTCTGAGAACGAACTCAAAGATAAGCTAAATGCTGTTGATATAAAGACATTGATTGAACTAAAAAGCGATAAAAATTCGAAATTTGATAGCTTTGTCAAAGTAATTGATATATTAAAAGAGAAGGGCCACGAAAATTTTGCAATCCAAACAATCTCTGAATAAAATTTCAAATTACAGCGGCTTAGCTGTTTCGCTTATAGTGCATGGAGCAGCAGTATATTTTTTGCTTTCACATGATTTTGATGAGATAAAAATAGGTGAGCAAAAACCGATAAAAATAGCTCTTAATTCATTTACTCCAGTGCCACAAGTTTCAGCACCTCAAATAGCGGAGCAAATGCTTATCCCAGAGCCAACTCCACCAGCTCCACCGCCACCGCCAGAGCCACCAAAATCTGAGCCAAAGCCAGAACCAAAACCTGAACCTAAAAAGGTGGAGAAACCAAAGCGTGAAATAAAAAAGGTAGAGCCTAAAAAAGAGAAAAAAATAGAGCCCAAGCCTGAACCGGTAATTACTCAGTCAGTGCAGCCTATTGTACCGCCAGCCAGTGTAAATACAAATTTGCCAGCCAATAACAAGTCTATCGCTGCAGCTCCAGTTCAAAATGTAACACCTGAGCTAAATTTATCAAATTCGCAAGGCGATGAAGATTTTACGAAGGTTATAATCGCAGTTAAGAGGCATAAAAGTTACCCAAATAATGCTAGACGTATGAAACATCAAGGAGTTGTAGAAGTTAGGTTTTTGCTCAAGCAAGACGGCAGCATAGATGAACTTAAAGTTAGTAAAAGCTCTGGTTTTGAGTCGCTTGATAATGGTGCTTTAGAAAATATTCAAAGAGCAAGTTCTGAGTTTCCAAAGCCTAAACAAGATCGTTATCTGCGCTTTCCTATTTCATATACACTAAAATAAATTACAAGCTTAAATAAGCTTGTAATTTATTTTCTGCTTTGTAGAATTTCTTTTATATTTCAAGTAAAAATAGAAAAACATAACTTATTTTATTTAAAAAAGTGTGTATTTTAAACTTGCTTTAAATATTAAACATGTATAATCTGACTTTCTTTAACGAGTGGTTGGATAGCTCAGTCGGTAGAGCAGCAGACTGAAAATCTGCGTGTCGGCAGTTCGATTCTGCCTCTAACCACCATTACCTTTCTTTAAACATCAATCCTTTTTCTCTTAGTTCTATTAAATTTCACATTTACAAGGCTTTTATGCTATTTTTCTAGGTTATTTATAAAATTTAAATAAATTTTTGTTATTAATAAATTTAAAATATAACAATGCTATTTTCATTTTATATATTCTAAGACAAATAAAATCTTCAAGATCAAATAAAAAATTTGTAAGAGATAATCTTATAAATTTTATCCTAAATAAGCCTTCTTAATCAAAATATTATATTTGTATCAAATCATCCTTAAAATATAAGTTTAATCTAAATCCATAAGAGCTATAATCTTGGTTAAATTTATATTAACTTAGGAGGTTTCATGGATTTTCTCATGAATTTAAGTGAAGGTATGCAGTTTGCTATTCAGCTTCTCATCGTCCTTATCTGTTTGTTCTACGGAGCTAAAAAAGGTGGTATCGCACTTGGTATGCTAGGCGGTATCGGTCTTATAGTTCTTGTTTTTGGATTTAACATCGAGCCTGGTAAGCCAGCTATTGATGTTATGCTAACTATCCTTGCTGTCGTTGTGGCAAGTGCTACGCTTCAAGCCAGTGGTGGCCTTGATGTTATGCTTCAAATAGCAGAAACCATACTTAGAAAAAATCCAAAATATGTAAGTATCTTGGCTCCTTTTGTAACATGTACGCTTACTATTTTATGCGGTACTGGACACGTTGTTTATACTGTGCTTCCTATCGTTTATGACATTGCTATCAAAAATGGTATCCGCCCAGAGCGACCAATGGCAGCAAGCTCGATAGCCTCACAAATGGGCATCATCGCAAGCCCAGTTTCAGTTGCTGTTGTAACTCTTACAAGCTTTCTTATTAATGCTAAAACTCACCTAGCTGGCTTTGATGGATATTTAGATCTTTTAAAGATTACGATTCCATCAACATTTTGCGGTGTTTTAGCGGTAGGAATTTTTAGCTGGTTTAGAGGCAAAGATCTTGATAAAGACGAAGTCTTTCAAGCAAAGCTTCAAGATCCTGAGTTTAAAAAATATGTTTATGGCGATAGTGCGACACTTTTAGGCAAAAAGCTTCCTGGCTATCAATGGGCTGCGATGTGGATATTTTTAGGCTCTATCCTTATAGTTGCGCTTCTTGGATATTTTAAAGATCTTCGTCCAAGCTGGACTACTTACAAAGACGCAACGGTCGTTCAAGTAATAGCTAACCTTCCAACTGAACAAAAAGTTTTAAAAACCTTAAAAATAAAAGATGCTAGCATCCAAACAGAGGCGGCTGAGCTAAAAGTAGCAAACGATAAGCTAAATGCCAATCAAAAAGCTCAATCAGTCAAAATCATCGGCAAAGATGCAAATCAAACTCTTACTCGTACAGCTGATGGTGCAGTAACATATATAAATGAAAAAGGCGCAAAAGAAGAATTCCAAGGTGCTTACATTAATATAAGCAACAAACAAGCATCTTCAAAGAGCTTAAGCATGGTTCATGTCATCCAAATTTTCATGCTTTTAACTGGCGCTATCATTTTAATCTTTACACCAACAGATGCTAGTAAGATCGGTAAAAACGAGATATTTAGATCAGGTATGATCGCTCTTGTTGCAGTATTTGGTATCTCTTGGATGGCTGAGACTATGTTTGCAGTGCATACTCCGATGATGAAAGAGGCGCTAGGAAGCATCGTAAAAGAGCATCCTTGGACTTATGCGGTTATGCTTTTGATTATCTCAAAATTTGTAAATTCTCAAGCTGCAGCATTGGTTGCATTTGTGCCATTAGCTTTAAATATCGATGTTAATCCTGCTATCATTCTAGCCTTTGCGCCAGCTTGCTACGGATACTACATCCTACCAACATATCCAAGCGACCTTGCGGCTATTCAGTTTGATAGAAGCGGTACGACACATATTGGTAAATTTGTTATCAATCACAGTTTTATCATTCCGGGTCTTATTGGCGTTATATCCTCTTGTATATTTGGCTATATTTTTGCAACTGCTTTTGGATATCTATAATAGATAAATTCTCTTGCTGCTAGTAACTTCTAGTAGCAAGAGTAGAATTTATCAAAGCTTATCTTTAAATTTTTGTTTATTGCTCATATAAACGAAGCTTAGCACTTCGGCCACGGCTCTAAAAAGATGTGCTGGTATCGTATCATCGACTTCACAAATTTTATAAAGCTCTCTTGCGAGTGGTGGGTTTTCATAAATTTGCACACCATTTTCAACGGCTATTTTTTTGATTTGCAATGCTAAAAAATCAACACCTTTGGCAAGTATTATCGGCGCCTCATCGCGACTTTTATCATATCTTATCGCCACGGCGTAGTGAGTAGGGTTTGTGATGACTACGTCAGCTTGTGGGATATTTTGCATCATTCGACGCTTGGCTGCACGCATTTGTGCTTGACGAATTCTGCCTTTTACCTGCGGATCTCCTTCCATTTGTTTATACTCATCTTTTATCTCTTGCTTGCTCATACGAAGGTCCTTAAAATATTGAAAACGCACGATGAGAAGGTCGATAAGGCCGACCACAAAAAGTATAAAAAGCATGACACTAACAAGAATAATGAGCTTTTCTTTTAGCCAAGCAAGCTGATCAAACATAGAAAAAAAGAGCGTGTGCGGAAGCTCTTTGATAAACTGCAAGAAAAAATAAAATCCAACACCAAAGACGATACTAACTTTTAGCACGATCTTAATGCTGTCTATCACTTTTTTCATCGAGAATAAATTTTTTAACCCTTTTAGTGGATTTATCTTGCCAAAATTTGGCATTATAGGCTTTGTGGTAAAGATAAATCCAAACTGCATTACATTTGCAATGACACCAGCGATCGCCACACAGATACAAACTGGAAGTATCATAAGAAGTGACCTTGCAAAGGTATTTACAACGATCATTTTTATAGTTGGCAAGGTCAGTGGCTGACCGATAAATTTTGAATAGTATATATAAAGTGAGATGATCTGTTCTTTCATAAAATTTAGCATCGAAAGTAGTACGCCAATAGCGATGACAAGGGTCACGAACCCAGCTAGATCCTGACTTTTGGGGACGTTGCCGTCTTTTTTGGCATCTTCTATCTTTTTGGGGGTCGCTTCTTCGGTTTTTTCCTGATCTTCGCCTGCCATCTTTATCCTGAGCTTGCTTAAATTTGGGGCGATTATAGCCAAAATGCGGTTAAACTATCCGCTAAAGCCACCTTTTGCACGTGAAAAATTAGGCCTTTTTGGCTAAAATTAGCAAAAAGAAGGAGACACAAAATGTCATTTTTAGAAGGCTTATTTAACATTTTTAGAGCCAAAAAACCATCAAAAAGCGATGAAGAGCTACTTTTAGACGAGTATGCTATGATTTACGCCGAGATAAAAGAGAAAAATTTAAACGAATACGACTTTTTGCGTGAGCTCATACGATTACTCTCTTTTTTAAGAGCTAGATGCTACGACATTTGCCTTGAAAAAGTACCTAGCTGATGGCGACGCTGAGGCGCTAAATGATCTTATTTTTCAATACGCTAAGCTAAATTTACTCCCAGGATGTAGCGGCGGATACGATCAGTGTGAGAGACTAATACCGGCATTTTTTGCTATCGCTTGTGGTGACACAGATAGTATGGCAAGCATCTTTCCAAAAGGTCTGCCACCTAGCAAAAACGGTTATAAATTTCTATGCGTGATGCATGATCTGCTCACTGCGATGCTTTGGCAAGATGAAAATTTACTCGCCCCTGCTCTTGAAAAAGCTCGCACCTTTGCAGAGTCCAAAAAGCCAGCAAATGAAAGAGAAGCGGTTAAATTTGTGCTTGCCTTACATGAAAAAGATACGACCGCTATGAGCGAGCATTTGCAGAAATTTTGCTCCACATTTGGCAGGACAGATGTGCCTAAATTTGAAAAAAGGCTTTATATTTTCGCACACGGACTTCACGCCTTAGCGCGCTACTTTTTGCCATTTAATCTTTTTAAGGAGATAAAGCTTCCAAAGAATGAAAATTTTAGTAAATTTTACGCGCAAAGGCTCTTTCAAGACAAAATTCCTAAGCTAAAACTTTACCTTACTTTACCGCCTGAGTTTGAACTGATAAATGTGATTTTAAATGCGCCAGTAGTCAAAACACTGATATATCAGCCATATTTGCCAAATGATAAGACATTTTTTCTGGATCACGATGCGATGATTAAAAATTTAGCCGATGAGATCATAAAATCAGGGGCATTAAAGTAGAATTTATAAACTTTTAGCTAACATTCACACCTTACAACCAACAAAGCTCCATAAATCTTTTGCAAAAAAAGTGCTTTTTGGTCTTACCAAATTTTAGAAAGGTAGAGTATGTCAAAATACGCTATATTTAAGCATGGCGGTAAGCAATATCGTGTTAGCGAGGGCGAGTACCTTAAGCTAGATCACTTTAGTGCTGAAACTAAATCAACCGTTGAGATTACAGAAGTTTTGGCTGTAAATGACGGCGAAGTAAAGGTAGGTGCGCCATTTGTGAAGGGTGCAAAAGTTGTTCTTGAGGTCGTTAATGAAGGTAAAGACAAAAAAGTAGTTATCTACAAAAAACGCAGACGTAAAGACTCAAAACTAAAACGCGGCTTTAGAAGACAATTTACACGTGTAAAAGTCGTAAGTATCGCAGCTTAAGGAGATAAGATATGGCACACAAAAAAGGTCAAGGTTCAACCCAAAATAACCGTGATAGTATCGGACGCCGATTAGGTGTTAAAAAATTTGGTGGCGAGTTCGTTCGTGCTGGAAATATAATCATCCGCCAAAGAGGAACAGCAACTCATGCTGGAAATAATGTAGGTCTTGGCAAAGACCACACAATTTTTGCATTAGTCGATGGCTTTGTAAAATTTGAAAGACTTGATAAAAACAGAAAAAAAGTATCTGTTTATCCAGCTGCATAATCTCAGGGGCAATCGCCCCCTTTCTTTCTTAAAATTATTCAAAAATCAAAATTTTTATTTAGTGTTTAGAATTTTTCAAATAGCTATTTGAGAGAAATTTTAAATCAACCATAACTTTATATTTTAGGCTTCATACTGATTATCTTTGCTTTATTTTAGACAAGATATTACGATTTAATTTCAGTAAAGTTGGATATAATCCAAATAAAAAATTTAAGGTAAAAAATGTTTATAGATAGTGCAAGATTGACTCTAAGTTCGGGGCATGGTGGAGCTGGAGCTGTGAGTTTTCGCCGTGAAAAACACGTCATTTTAGGTGGTCCTGATGGCGGAGATGGCGGAGATGGCGGAGATGTTTATTTTGTTTGTGACAACAATACCCATACTTTAGCAAATTATAAGGGTAAAAGAGCCATGAAGGCTGGCAATGGTGAAGCTGGCATGGGCAAGCGAATGACTGGCAAAAAGGGCGAAAATTTAGAACTCATAGTCCCTCCTGGCACAGCTGTTTATGACGCACAGACAAATGAACTACTCTGTGATATAGTTAGCGAGGGCCAAAAGACGCTATTTTTAAAGGGCGGTAAAGGCGGACTTGGAAATTTTCACTTTAAAAACTCTATCAATCAAGCCCCAGAATACGCTCAAAAGGGCATGCCAGAAGAGAGCATAGAGGTCAGACTTGAGCTAAAGCTGATAGCTGACGTGGGTCTTGTTGGCTTTCCAAATGTTGGCAAATCAACACTCATCTCAGCCGTCTCAAACGCCAAGCCACAGATCGCAAACTACGAATTTACCACGCTTACGCCAAAGCTCGGACTTGTTGAGGTCGATGAGTTTAGTGGCTTTGTCATGGCTGACATCCCTGGTATCATCGAGGGAGCGAGCGACGGACGCGGCCTTGGCGTGCAGTTTTTAAAGCACATCGAGAGAAATAAAATTTTGCTTTTTATGATAGATAGTGCAAATTACAGAAGCATGAGCGAGCAGTTTAGCGTGCTAAAAGAGGAGGTCGCTAAATTTTCAAGCGTGCTTGCCAGCAGGGACTACGCTATCGCGATCACCAGAGTCGATGCGGCTGAAAATTTAGATGAAAATATAAAAGAATTTATGAAAAGTATAAATTTAGAGCCAAATCAAGATGGTAAATTTGTCTATAAGCAAGACCTATACAGCTTTGATGCCAAAAAACCATACTTTATTTTACCGATCTCATCTGCGACGAACGAAAACATCGATGAGCTTAAATTTGCACTGCTTGAGCTACTAAAAAAAGAGCTTTGAGTTGCGACTTTTTAGTGCTTTGAACTTAAAAATTTAAGAATATAAAATGAAGAAAATTTTTTACATTATGCTATTTTGCCTTGGTGCATATAGCTGCGATCCAGCCGATCCAGCATATATGTTTTTGGATTTTAATGATAATAATCGCGACGGCGTGCTAAATTTAGATGAGTGGGTAACATGCAAAGCGCCCCAAGCTCTAAAAATAGCGCCAGATCTATGCACTGGGCAGGAATTTAAGAGGTTAGATACCGATCATAACGGCAAAATTAGCCTTGATGAGCTAGGAAGTTTATTGTTTCAAAAGATTGATTGGAAAGAAGATCCTTGCGCCTTCTGGCCGCCGGATAGCAAAAACGTAGATCAAAATAAGGGCATTGCTAAATAGTGTGCTAAATTTAAAGGAAAGTGATGAATGTAGTTTTTATGGGAACGCCTGATTATGCGGTTAGGATACTTAGGCACCTAAAAGAAGCCGGCTTTAACATAAAAGCTGTCTTTACCCAGCCTGATAAGCCAGTTGGCAGAAAGCAAATTTTAACCCCAAGTGAGGTCAAAATTTACGCGCAAAACGAGTTAGGAGGCGTGCCAGTCTTTACACCACATACGCTAAAAGATGAGGCGGTAGTTGCCGAGCTAAAGGCATTTGAGCCTAAATTTATCGTGGTGGCAGCTTATGGCAAAATTTTGCCACAAAGTGTGCTTGACGTGGCAACTTGTATAAATTTGCACGCCTCGATCTTGCCAAAATATAGAGGTGCTAGCCCCATTCAAAGCGCCATACTAGCAGGTGAGAAGCAAACTGGCGTCACAGCTATGCTAATGGACGCTGGGCTTGACACTGGCGATATGCTGGACTTCATCTATACGCCTTGCGAGAGCAAGATGTCAAGCGAGCTTTTTAGTGAGCTAGGCGAGCTTGGCGGTGAGCTAATCGTAAAAGTGCTTAAAAATTTTGAAAATTTAAAGCCACAAAAACAAGACGACGCGCAGGCCTCGCACTGCAAAAAGATAAGCAAGAGCGACGGACTTTTTAGTTTTGATGAAGAGGCGGGGCAAATTTATAATAAATTTCGTGCGCTCACACCTTGGCCAGGGATTTATCTGACAAGCGGACTAAAAATTTTATCACTTGAGCTAAGCGAAAAAAGTGGTAAAATCGGAGAAATTTTAAGCGTAGAAAAAGATCACGTTGTGGTTGCTTGCAAGGGTGGGGCGGTCAAAATTTACGAGCTTCAAGAGCCAAGCAAAAAGCCAACAAACGCAAAAGCATATATAAATGGTAAGCGCCTTAGTGTTGGCGATGAATTAAAATAAATTTAAAGGAGCGGTTATGAAAAATGCGTTAAGTATAGCAGGGGTTGATCCAAGTGGCGGAGCTGGAGTTTTAGCTGATATAAAGGTATTTATAGCACACGGCGTATATGCGATGGGAGCGATCACAGCGGTCACTGCTCAAAATACAAAGGGCATCTTTGGCATGCAGTTAGTTGAGCCAAAGCTCATCAAGGATCAGATAAGAGCGATATTTGATGATATAAGAGTTGATGTGATAAAAATAGGCGTTGTCCCAAGCGTTGAGATCATCAAAAGCGTCGCAAAAATGTTAAGAGAGATCAAAAATTTACCGCCAGTCGTGCTTGATCCTGTCATGAGCTGTAAAAATGGCGACATCTGGCTAGAGGGCGCTGCAAAGGACGCGATCGTGGAGGAGCTTTTCCCACTTGCAAGCGTGATCACGCCAAATATCTTTGAAGCGCGCGAAATTTTAAAGCGTGAGCTAAAGGGCGAGGGCGAGCTAAAAGAGGCTTGCAAGGAGCTTTTGAAATTTGGCACAAAGAGCGTCTATCTAAAGTGTGGCGAGCTTAATGGCAAGTCGCTTGATATATTTTATGATGGCAGCGAGTATGAAATTTTTAGCGACGAGCGCATAAAAACGACTGCGACACATGGCTCAGGCTGCTCGCTATCAAGTGCGATCGCTTCAAATTTAGCAAATGGGCTTAGTCTAAAAGAGAGCGTGAAAAACGCGCATGATTATATCTTTAACGCTATCAAAAACGCGGTTATCATCGGTGGCGGACAAAATCCGGTAAATCACTTCTATAAATTTAAGGTGTGATTTGAAAGTAGAGTTTTTTCAAAGTCTGCCTTCGACACAGGAATTTTTGATAGAGGCCCTAAAAAACGGCGAGATAAAAGCTCCGTATATGGTTGTGACGTATAATCAAACCAAAGGCATCGGCAGCCGCGGCAACAGCTGGGAGGGACTTGGCGGAAATTTATTTATGTCGTTTTGTATAAGCGAAGATGAACTGCCAAGCGATATACCTCGCCCTCGATCTCGATATATTTTTCTATGCTGATGCGTGAAGTCTTGAGCGAACTTGGCTCAAAGTGCTGGCTAAAATGGCCAAATGATTTTTATGTAGATGGTCTAAAAATAGGCGGCACTTTAACAAATAAAGTGGATGAAATTTACATCTGTGGCATGGGGATAAATTTAACGAGTGCGCCTGAAAATGCGGGCATTTTAGATATCAAAACCAGTGTAGATGAGCTAGTTTGGGGCTTTGTTAGCATGCTTGATAAAAAGATTTTATGGAAGCCAATTTTTAGCAAATTTAGGATAGACTTTTGCAAGTCAAAAAGTTTTATTACGCATATTGCAAATAGAGCTGTTTCGCTTCAGGATGCTGAAATTTGCGAGGATGGAGCGATATTATTAAACGGGGAAAAGGTATATTCGTTAAGATGAGCGAGATAATAACAATAGCTAACCAAAAAGGCGGCGTTGGCAAGACCACAACAGCCGTAAATTTAGCCGCGTCACTGGCGGTAGCTGAAAAAAAAGTATTATTAATAGACATCGATCCACAGGCAAACGCGACGACTGGACTTGGCTTTAGTAGAAGCGACTATGAGTTTAACATCTATCACGTCTTAACAGATAGGAAAAAGCTCTCGCAAATTGTGTTAAAAACTGAGATCCCAACGCTTTTTCTAGCTCCGTCAAACATAGGACTTGTCGGCATCGAACAAGAATTTAACGACCAAAGCAAGGACTATAAACTAATACTTAAAAATAAAATTTCTGAAGTAATAAACGACTATGATTTTATCATCATCGATAGTCCTCCGGCACTTGGTAGCATCACGATAAATGCTCTTAGTGCAAGCGATAGCGTTATCATCCCTATCCAGTGCGAATTTTACGCACTTGAGGGTCTAGCTCAAATTTTAAATACGGTTAAGATTATTAAGAAGACGATAAATCCAAAGCTAAACATAAAGGGTTTTTTGCCGACTATGTTTAGCTCACAAAACAATCTTTCAAAAGAGACAATTGCAAATTTAAAGCAGCATTTTGAAAATAAGCTCTTTAAAAGTAAAGACAGTAAGGATGAATTTGTGGTCGTTCCAAGAAATGTAAAACTTGCTGAAAGCCCAAGTTTTGGTAAGCCAGTCATACTTTATGATATAAAATCGCCTGGCTCAATTGCGTATCAAAATTTGGCATATTGTATTTTAAACTAAAAAATAAGGAAAAAAATGGCTAAAAAAGGTGGATTAGGGCGCGGACTTAGCGCGATACTTGAAGATGTAGAACAAGCCTACAGTAAAGAGATCGCAAATTTAAACGACTCTGAGATAGTCGAAGAGATAAATATAGATGAAATTTTACCAAACCCATACCAACCAAGAACGCATTTTGACGAAGAGGCCTTAAAAGAGCTAAGTGCCAGCATCAAAAGGCACGGACTAATACAACCAATAATAGTCATCAAAAAAGATGACGGCTATATGCTAATAGCTGGTGAGCGTAGATACCGCGCTACAAAGATGCTTGGAGCAAGCAAGATAAAGGCGATCATCGCTGATATCAAGTCTCAAAATTTAAGAGAGCTTGCGCTTATCGAAAACATACAACGTGAAAATTTAAATCCAATCGAACTTGCAAAGTCATATAAAGAGCTTATAAACGAGTATAAGATCACGCAAGATGGCCTAGCAAATATTATCCATAAGAGCAGAACTCAGATAACAAATACGATGAGACTTTTGCTACTTAGTGACTACACGCAAAAACTTTTACAAGAAGACAAGCTCACGCAAGGCCACGCTAAAGTCATCGTGGGGCTTAGCAGCGAAGAAGAAAGGATGGTTGTTGATACGATCATCGGCCAAAAACTAAGCGTCAGAGAGACAGAAGTCTTGGTAAAAAAGATAAAAAATAAAGAAGAAGTAAAAGAGCCAAAACCTCAAATTTCAGAAGAAATGAGCAAAAAATTATCAAATTTACAAGAAATTTTTAAAAATTTAAAGATAAAGACGAAAGTAAAATCTAAAAATTTAATATTAGAATTTAGCGACATTTCGCAGGTAGAAGAATTTATCGCTAAGCTAAAATAGAATTACAAATTTATTTTTATTTTTAGTAATTTATTGTAGAATCAGACTTTAATTTGAATATTAAATAAAACTTAATGATAAAATAAGGAGAGCGGATGATAGAATTAAAAGTTGATGTGTCATTGATGCTTTTAACGGTTATCGTTTTTTGTGTCCTGATCGCCATTTTAAATTCATTGCTATATAAACCAATGCTCAAATTTATAGATGACAGAAATGCCTCTATAAAAAATGATGAAGAGAGCACGAGCAAAAACGCAAGTGACCTAAGCGTTCATGAAAAAGAGATCGAAGAGATCATACAAAACGCAAGAGCAGAGGCTAACAAAATAAGACAAGAGGCCTTAAATTTGGCAAGAGAAGAGTCTTTAAAAGAGGTTAATGCCGTAAAAAGTAGCCTAGAAGCTGACTACAACGAATTTCTAAACGCTCTAAGCTCTCAAAAAGATAGCCTAAAAGCAGATCTAGCAGCTAAACTACCAGAACTTAGGGCTGCTTTAAATGCTAAGCTCTCTAAAATTTAAAGGAAATTTATGAAGATAAAAATTTTATTTTTTCTAGCACTTCCGTTTCTAGCCTATGCGAGTGAGCATGGTGGAGCAAACAACGACATAGTTGAGAGAACGCTAAACTTCTTACTTTTCTTTGCTATTTTGGTCTATTTTGTTGCTAAGCCACTTAAGGCTCTATATCAAAGCAGGATCGACAGGATCGCAAATAAGCTTGAAAGTATCCAGGAGAAACTTCGTGACTCTAAAGCTAAAAAAGATGACGCTCTAAAGCGTGTCGAAGAGGCTAAACAAAATGCAAACGCTCTAATTGAAACTGCAAAAAAAGAGGCTGTAAATTTAGCTGCTAAAGTTAAAAAAGAGGCTCAAAACGATATCGCAAATATCGAAAAAGGTTACAAAGAGCAAAAAGAATTTGAAGAGCGCAAGATGACAAAAGGCGTTGTAAATGAAATTTTGAGTGACATTTTCTCAAGCGATAGCCTAAAAGTCGATCAAAAAGAGCTTGTAAATATCATACTTAAAAAGGTTAGCTAATGAATGAAGTAGTAGCCAAAAAATATGTTAAAGCGATCCTAAGCGATGTAAAGCCAGGTGAGCTAAACGCATTTATCGAAAATTTAGTTGAGCTAGCTGCCGCTTTTGGAAGCGATAAATTTAAGAGCATTATAAGCTTGCCAACTCTAAAAGCTGCAAAAAAGGCAGAATTTATACTTTCTTTAGTAAAAAATTCAGACGCCAAATTTGCAAATTTTATAAAGCTTCTTGGTGCAAACAAAAGACTAGAGCTTATCCCAGCGATCCTAAACGAGATGAAGATAGAGCAATCTTTGCTTGAAAATACATATCGCGGCGAGGTTATTGGAAATTTTGATCCAAGCGCTGAGCAACTAAAAGCTTTGGAAGAGAATTTCTCTAAGAAATTTGACTCTAAGATCAAGCTTGATGGTTCAAAGAGCGATTACAACGGCGTAAAAGTTGAGTTAGACGATTTAGGTGTCGAGGTAAATTTCTCGATCGACAGACTAAAAAGTCAAATGAGTGAATATATATTAAAAGCAATTTAAAAAGGAGTGAAAGCGTGAGTGCAAAAATTAAAGCTGACGAAATTAGCACGATAATCAAAGAGCGTATTGAAAATTTTGATTTAAGTGTTGATGTAGAAGAGACTGGTAAAGTCATCTCAGTCGCTGATGGCGTTGCTAACGTTTATGGTTTGAAAAACGTTATGGCTGGCGAGATGGTTGAATTTGAAAGCGGCGAAAAGGGTATGGCTCTTAACCTTGAAGAGAGCAGTGTTGGTATAGTTATCCTTGGAAAAACTAGTGGCATTACAGAAGGAAGCTCTGTAAAAAGACTTAAAAAACTTCTACGTGTTCCAGTTGGTGACGCATTGATCGGCCGTGTTGTAAATTCACTTGGTGAGCCAATCGACGCAAAAGGACCAATCGAAGCTACTGAATCTCGCTTCGTCGAAGAAAAAGCAAAAGGTATAATGGCTAGAAAGAGCGTTCATGAGCCACTTCAAACAGGTATCAAAGCTATCGACTCACTTGTGCCAATCGGCAGAGGTCAAAGAGAGCTAATCATCGGCGACCGCCAAACTGGTAAAACAACAGTTGCGATAGATACTATCATCAACCAAAAAGGTCAAGATGTCATTTGTATCTACGTAGCTATCGGTCAAAAACAATCAACCGTTGCTCAAGTCGTTAAAAAACTTGAAGAGTACGGTGCTATGGACTACACGATAGTTGTAAATGCTGGTGCTGGCGATGCAGCTGCGCTTCAATACCTTGCTCCATATGCTGGCGTAACAATGGGTGAATATTTTAGAGACAACTCTCGCCATGCGCTAATCATCTATGATGACTTATCAAAACACGCGGTTGCTTACCGTGAAATGTCTTTGATCCTAAGAAGACCACCAGGTCGTGAAGCTTATCCAGGCGACGTTTTCTACCTTCACTCAAGACTTCTAGAAAGAGCAAGTAAGCTAAATGATGCACTAGGTGCGGGATCTTTAACGGCTCTACCTATTATCGAGACTCAAGCGGGCGACGTTTCAGCTTATATCCCAACAAATGTTATTTCTATTACAGATGGTCAAATTTTCCTTGAGAGTGACCTATTTAACTCAGGTATCCGTCCAGCGATCAACGTTGGTCTTTCTGTATCTCGTGTTGGTGGTGCGGCTCAAATAAAAGCTATTAAACAAGTTTCTGGTACACTAAGACTAGACCTTGCTCAATACCGCGAACTACAAGCGTTTGCTCAATTTGCAAGCGACCTTGACGAGAGTTCGAGAAAACAACTAGAGCGTGGTCAAAAGATGGTTGAAGTACTAAAACAACCTCCATATTCTCCACTTCCAGTTGAGAATCAAGTAGTTATCATATTTGCTGGTGCTAAGGGTTATTTAGATGATGTTGCAACTGCAAATGTAACAAAATTTGAGGCTGAGCTATATCCATATATTGAGGCAAAATACCCTGAAATTTTTGAGCAAATCAGAACTAAAAAGGTTCTTGATAAAGAAGTAGAAGAAATTTTACATAAAGCGTTGAAAGATTTTAAAGCGACTTTTGCTGCTAACTAGGGCTAAGATATGTCAAATTTAAAAGATATAAAACGAAAGATTAAGAGCGTCCAGAATACTCAAAAGACGACACGTGCGATGAAGCTTGTTTCTACAGCAAAGCTTCGCAAAGCTGAAGAGGCTGCTCGCTACTCTAGAGTTTACGCTCTTAAGATCAATGAGGTTTTATCAGAGATAGCTTATAAGATCAATCAATATGCTTCAGTTATGACTGAGAGTAAATTTTTTAACACAACAAAGAGTGTAGAAAAGGTTGATATTATATTTGTTACCGCTGATAAAGGGCTTTGCGGTGGCTTTAATGTCCAAACTATAAAGACAGTTAGGCGCATGATTGATGAGCTAAAAGCCAAAAAGATCAAAGTTAGACTAAGAGCTGTTGGTAAAAAAGGCATTGAATTTTTCAATTTCCAAGGCGTTGAACTACTTGAGACTTATGTCGGAGCTAGCTCTTCTCCTACATATGAAAAAGCTCAAAAGATCATAAAAGACGCTATTGATGATTTTACAAACGGCATAACAGATAAGGTTGTGCTAATACACAATGGCTATAAAAATATGATTTCTCAAGAGATTAGAGTAAATGATATTGTGCCTATTGAGCCGTCTAAGATAGTTGCGGTTGAGACAAATTCTTTGATGGAATTTGAGCCAGAGGACAACTATACTAAGATTATGGATGAATTGCTCAATAAATATTTTGAGTATAGTATGTATTATGCTTTAGTTGACTCTTTGGCGGCTGAGCACAGCGCTAGAATGCAAGCTATGGATAATGCAACAAACAATGCTAAACAACGCGTCAAACAGTTAAATCTTGCTTACAACAAAGCAAGACAAGAGTCTATTACCACTGAACTTATCGAGATCATCAGTGGTGTTGAATCAATGAAATAAAAGGAGTATGAATGAAGGGTGTTATTAGTCAAGTTATGGGCCCTGTGGTCGATGTTGACTTTAATGACTACTTGCCGAAGATCAATGAAGCTATCGAAGTTTTCTTTGAGGTTGAGGGCAAGAAACATAAACTAATATTAGAAGTTGCTGCTCACCTAGGTGATAATAGAGTTAGAACGATCGCTATGGATATGAGCGAGGGTCTGACTCGTGGCTTAGAGGCTAAAGCGCTTGGTGCACCTATAAGTGTGCCAGTTGGCGAAAAAGTTTTGGGTAGAATTTTTAACGTAGTTGGTGATTTGATCGACGAGGGCGAGGGTATAAATTTTGATAAGCACTGGTCTATCCACCGCGATCCTCCTCCATTTGAAGAGCAAAGTACAAAGAGTGAAATTTTCGAAACTGGTATAAAGGTAGTTGATCTTCTAGCTCCTTATGCAAAGGGTGGTAAAGTTGGTCTATTTGGTGGTGCTGGTGTTGGTAAAACAGTTATTATTATGGAGCTTATCCACAACGTTGCGTTTAAACATAGCGGTTACTCTGTATTTGCAGGCGTTGGTGAGAGAACTCGTGAAGGAAACGACCTTTATCACGAAATGAAAGAAAGTAACGTTTTGGATAAAGTTGCCTTGTGCTATGGCCAAATGAACGAGCCACCAGGAGCAAGAAACCGTATCGCGCTAACTGGTCTTACAATGGCTGAGTACTTCCGTGATGAGATGGGACTTGACGTTTTGATGTTTATCGATAACATCTTCCGTTTCTCTCAATCAGGTGCAGAGATGTCAGCTCTACTTGGACGTATCCCGTCAGCTGTTGGTTATCAGCCAACTCTTGCAAGTGAGATGGGTAAATTCCAAGAGAGGATCACATCAACCAAAAAAGGCTCGATTACCTCTGTTCAGGCTGTTTACGTTCCAGCTGACGACCTTACAGACCCAGCTCCTGCGACCGTTTTTGCTCACCTTGATGCTACAACAGTTCTTAACAGATCTATTGCAGAAAAAGGTATCTATCCAGCCGTTGACCCACTTGATTCTACTTCAAGAATGCTCGATCCTCAAATTTTAGGAGCAGATCACTATAAGGTAGCTCGCGGCGTTCAAGCTGTGCTTCAAAAATATAAAGACCTTCAAGATATCATCGCTATCCTTGGTATGGACGAGCTTAGCGAAGAAGATAAGCTAACTGTTGATAGAGCAAGAAAGATAGAGAGATTTTTATCTCAGCCATTCTTCGTTGCTGAAGTATTTACAGGTAGCCCTGGTAAATATGTAAGTCTTGACGAAAACATCGCTGGCTTTAAGGGAATTTTAGAAGGTAAATATGATCATTTGCCTGAAGCAGCATTTTATATGGTCGGAAATATAGATGAGGCTTTAGCTAAAGCTGAGAAACTTAAGGCTTAAATTTAAAAAGGAAGCGTAATGGATAAATTACATTTAGAAATCGTAACTCCTCAAGGTCAGATATTTAATGATGACGTGAGTAGTGTAGTGCTTCCAGGTAGTGAGGGTGAGTTTGGTGTTTTACCAAACCACGCCTCATTAATATCTCTTTTAAAAGCAGGTATTATAGATATAGAAGATAAGCATAAAAAGCATGATGTAGTTGCTATTAACTGGGGCTATGCAAAGATCGATGAGGGCAAAGTAGTTATATTAGCTGACGGTGCGGTCTATGTTTCTGGCAATAGTGAAAGTGAACTTGCAAATTCATTAGAAGCTGCTAGAAATTTGATAGAGAGTATGAGCAGTGATACAAATGCTTTTGCAGCAACTATATCAAAAATGGAAAATGTAGTGAGAGCAAGATAAGTGGGCGGAATAGATATATTTTTAAATTACATTCAAAGAAGTAGTTTTATTACAATTATAGTTTTAACTTGGTTGTCAATATATTTTATAGTTAGTTTTACAATTCTTTTTTCAAGAATGGCTGGCATAGGGGCTTGGCAAAAACGCGAGCAAAATGCGCTTGAAGCACTACTTATGGGCGCTAAAAATATACCAAACGACTCATCTTTAAAGAAATGTGCAAGCGGTAGAATTTCGAAAGAAAAGCTAAATGTTTGCATAAGCATTGCTGAAAAAAATGCTACAAGTGGGCTTACGTGGCTTAGTGTAATAGCTTCTACTTCTCCATTTATCGGTCTTTTTGGAACAGTCGTATCTATTTTGGAGACATTTTCACAGCTTGGAAATAGTGGAGGTTCATCACTTGGTATTATCGCTCCAGCTATTTCAGAGGCACTTGTTGCAACTGGTTGTGGAATTTTTGTTGCCATCCCAGCATATACATTCAACTTAATCATAAAAAGAAAAGCTTATGAATTAATGAGTGTTATTGAGCGTCAGGCTGATGTAATGATAGCACTTAAAAAAGATGATGAGATACTATAAATGGCCGTTAAATTTACCGATGAGACACCAGAGCTAAATATAACTCCTCTTGTTGATATTATGCTTGTTTTACTAGCCATTTTAATGGTTACTATGCCAACCATAACATATCAAGAGGATATTACTCTTCCGGATGGTTCAAAGGCAAAAACATCTACGTCTAAACAAAAAGATCTTATAGTGTCTATAAATGCACAAGGACAAGTTAGAATAGATCAAAGTACAATGAGCCTTGCTGAACTTCCAGATAACATTGCACTAATGAGTGCAAAATATGACAAAACCTCGCCTATATACATAAAGGCTGATAAAAATTTAAAATACGATGATGTTATGTTTGTATTAAAGACTTTAAAAGGTGCTGGTTTTAATAAAGTAGCTTTAGAGACAAACGGTTAAGATGCCTAATAAAGTTAAATTTCCAACGCTTAGTTCGTTTTTTGTAGCGTTTTGCATTTACATTATCATTGTGCTTGCTTTGTTTATAAAGCTTACTTTTTTTAGCGAACCTCCTAAAAAATATACTGATGACAAAGATGCTATTATGGACGTAGTTATGGTTGATAGAGAAGTCGATCAAACCATAAAAGCGCCAAAACAAGCAAAAGAGGTCGTAAAAGAGACAAAACCAGAACCTAAAAAAGAGTCAGAAGAAGACAAACAAGAGACTACAAATAAACCTGTTGTGCCAGATGAGCCATTACCAACCCCAAGCTTGCCAACTCCTCCAAAAGAAGAGCCAAAACCTGAGCCTAAAAAACCAGAACCAAAGCCTGAAATCCCAAAACCTAGTGAAGAGCCTAAAGAGGATGTCAAACCAGAGCCTAAACCTACGCCAAAGCCAGTTGAAAAGCCAAAACCAAAAGAGCCAAATATAAAAGATCTCTTTAGTGACATAGACTCGACTAAGCTTAAAAAAGACGATGGTATAAAAAAGGCTGAGAATAAAGTACAAAGCCGCAAAAAAAGCGAGGCTTCTAGCTCAAAAGCTGCAAAAGAGGCTAGCGACATCATCAAGAGCTTAAAGATAGATCAAAACCCAACAGCTCCAAAGTCACAAATGACTGGCACGTATGATCCATTGATGGGAGCCATAACAAAGCAAATTCAAAGAAGATGGCAAAGCTATAAAGCTGACTCTGCAAATCTTGCCAAAGTAAAAGTTATGATAGATCAGAGTGGAAATTTCAACTATGAAATTTTAGAGCTATCATATAATGAAGAGTTTAATGCAAAGGTTAGAGAGTGTCTGGAAAAGCTTACTGCAGAGAAATTTCCATTTAATCCAGACAAAAGTACTACTTTTAATTTAAATTTAGAAGATAAAATAAACTAAAATTTATAAATTTACGGAGTAGAGATGAAGAAAATTCTTCTTTTTTTGTGCGTTGCTCTAGGGCTTTATGCTGCTGATGCAACCATATCTGTTATCAACCAAGGTGTTGCTTTGCCAAAGATAGCTTTGCAAGATGCAACTACAGCTGTTAGTGATGCTGGCTTTAAAGATAAATTCTTTAAGATCATGCTAGGCGACTTGAAAGTTAGCTCAGACTTTGAGGTTATCGAAGATCACGTGCCTTCAACCTATGAGGGAACAGCAGCTACAAATACAATGAGCGACAAAGGTGTTGAGCTTATCTTTAGATATGCTCTTGAAGGTTCTATGGGCTCACCTCTTACTTTAATAGTAAAACTCATTGATGCAAAGACTGCAACTACAAGGTATGAGAGAGTATATAACATGCCTGATGGTGCAAAGTACCCATTTTTGGCACACAAAAGTATTGTTGAGCTAACAAATGAGCTAAATTTACCACCAGTTGGCTGGATGGAGAAATTTATCATCCTAGCAAAATACACTTCGGCTCGCCAAAGTTCTATTATAGTGGCTGATTACACACTTACATATCAAAAGACAATCGTAAGCGGTGGTCTAAACATCTTCCCTAAATGGGCAGGCGCTGATCAAAGTAAATTTTACTATACATCTTATGTGAATAACAAACCAACTTTGTTTAGATATGACCTAAATTCAGGCACAAAAACAAAGATAATAGATAGTATGGGTATGCTTATAGCATCTGATGTTAGCAAAGATGGAAGTAAAATTCTATTAACTATGGCTCCAAAAGATCAACCAGATATTTTCATCTATAATACAGGTAGCAAAAAATTAACTCAGATCACAAACTATCCAGGCATTGATGTAAATGGAAATTTTGTAGATAATGACAGCAGAATAGTTTTTGTCTCAGATAGACTTGGATATCCAAACATCTTTGCAACACCTGCAACTTCAGGCGGAAGCGTTGAGCAAATGGTATTTCATGGTAAAAACAACAACTCAGTAAGTACTTTTGAAAACTATGTAGTTTATTCAAGTAGAGAGGCTAGTGGTGGCTTTAATATCTATCTAATCTCAACTCAAACAGATTTTATTCGCCAGCTTACAGCAAATGGTAAAAATAACTATCCAAGATTTTCAAGCGATGGTCAAAGTGTCGTTTTTATCAAAGAACTTGGCGGTCAAAGCTCGCTTGGCGTTGTTAGATTAAATGAGAACAGAAGTTTCCAATTTCCACTAAAAGTAGGTAAAATTCAATCTATTGATTGGTAATATTCTGGTAATATTTAAAAAAATATGTTATAATTCTACCAAATTTTTCAAAAAGGATAAGGAATGAAAAAAGTAGTTCTAGCAAGTGTTGCAGTTGCAACTTTATTGTTGAGCGGTTGTAGCTCTAAAAACCCTGAAGTTGATATGAATGCAAATTCAAATCAATCTGCAGATAACTCAGGTAGTATGAGTGATGCTGATAGATTAGCAGCTCTTATCGCTAACATCGAGAGTCAAGTTAAAAGTGTATACTTTGACTTTGATAAATTTAATATCAAAGCTGATCAACAAGGTGTTGTTAGCTCAAATGCATCAGTATTTAACCAAGCTGACGCTCAAGCTCTTTCTATAAAAGTAGAAGGTAACTGCGATGAGTGGGGTACAGATGAGTATAACTATGCTCTTGGTTTAAAACGTGCTAAAAGTGCTAAAGATGCTCTTGTAAGAAATGGCGTTAGTGCTGATAGAATCGCTGTAGTTAGTTTTGGAGAAAGCAATCCAGTTTGTACAGATAAAACAAAAGCTTGCGATGCTCAAAATAGACGTGCAGATTTTAAAGTACTTCCGTAATTTATAATTAAATAATAATGAACAAAAAAATAATTGTAGTGGCTCTGATTGGAGCCACTATCTCCATTACCTCTGGCCAAGAGATTTCAGCTTTTGATGCAGGCAATATGGATAGTGCGAATCCATATGGTCTAACTGATAATGAAAAAGTTACCTTAAATAATAAGCGAAGCGTTCAAAACATTGAAGAGAATATGAATAATGTTTTAGAACAACTTCAAGGTTTGCAAAGCTTGATTGAGAGCATGAGTGCTAGAATGAATAAGCTTGAGCAAAGAATAAATGATATAGAGACGAAGGTAAATGGTGGCATAAGTGATTCTGGTGTAAGTTTGACATCATTGAAGGCTTATGTTGATGAAACTAGAGATATACAAGACAAAAACTACAAAAATATTACTGCTGCCTTAAATAAATTAGGTGCAATAATGGATAAAAATGCTGCTCAACCAAAGCAAAATGCAAATCCAAAACAACAAAGTAAGCCAACTTCAAATTTTAGTGGAAAAAGCGATAAAGATATTTTGGCTGATGGCATTAAACTTCTAAATTCTGGCAATAGCACAGAAGCAGCTGAATATTTTGAATATTTAAATAAAAAAGGCTATAAAACTGGTGTAACAAATTATTATTTAGGTGAAGTTGCTTACAGTCAAAAATCATACAGTACAGCTATACAATACTATAAAAAAAGCATACAGAACGAAGATAAGGCTGACTATACACCAAAACTTCTATATCACACAGCTATAAGCTTTGATAAGATAGGTGACACGCAAAGTGCAAATAGATTTTATAAGGCTTTAAAAGTCGGTTATCCAGATAGTAAAGAAGCCAAAGCCTCTCCCAATAGAAACTAAATTTTAATCTTTTTTAGATATAATCCCACATTAATCAAAAAACCAAATCTAAGGAGATTATTGTGAGTAAAGATCAAGTTATAACTATGTTTTACGAACTAAAAGATGCTAATACTGGTGAAATTTTAGAGTCAAACATGCAAGAAGGTGGCCAAATTTCGTTTATAACAGGGCATGGCCATATTATAGAAAAGCTTGAAGAAGAAGTAAGCAAATTAAAATCAGGCGAAAGAGCAACTATAAGCGTAAAGGCAGCAGAGGGTTGTGGTGAATATAATAACGAAGCCATTCAGTCGTTACCAAAAGAGCAGTTTGCTGGTATAGATTTACATGAAGGAATGGAACTTTTTGGTCAAAATGAGGATGGCTCAAGCGTTCGTGTTATTGTTAAAGAGATCAAAGATGACGAAGTAACAGTTGATTTTAATCACCCATATGCTGGTAAAGATTTACTATTTAATGTTGAAGTTTTAGAAGTTAGAGATGCGACAGAAGATGAAAAAGCAACAGGCATGGTAGCTGGGGCTCATACTTGCGGTTGTGGTGGTCATGATCATGATCATGAGCATGAGTGCTGCGGTGGTCATGGACACGGGCATGGACACGGACACGAGGATGGTGGTTGCGGTTGCGGTGGACACGGACATCACCATCACTAAGAAGCTAAAATGAAAAAATTTGCTTTTGTTTTTGCGGGCCAAGGCTCGCAAAGTATTGGTATGGGAAAAGACTTTTACGAAAATTTTTCTACTGCTAAGTTACTTTTAAATGATGCTTGTAATGATACTGGCATTGATTACAAAGAACTTTTATTTACACAAAACGATAAGTTAGATAAAACAGAATTCACTCAGCCAGCTATCGTTTTAAACTCGCTAATGACTTATTTGGCTTTTTCAAATTTTATTAAAGAAAAACCAGAATTTAGTCTTGGGCACTCACTTGGAGAATTTACTGCTCTTGCAGTTAGTGGAGCATTTAATTTTATTGATGCGATTAGGCTTGTAAACTTACGTGGTAAATTTATGCAAGAAGCCTGCGTTGGCAAAGATGCCGGTATGATGGTAGTTCTTGGACTTAGTGATGAAGTGGTTGAAGAAATTTGTAAAAAAGCAAGAGAAGAAGGTTTACAAATTTATGCTGCAAACTACAACTGCGATGGACAAATCGTTGTCGCTGGTGTAAGAGCTGATCTTGCTAGCTATGAAGCAAAATTTAAAGAAGCTGGCGCAAAAAGAGCAATGCTTTTAAATATGTCGGTGGCAAGCCATTGTCCGATACTTGAACCAGCTAGTGTTAGGCTGGCAAGCGAGCTTGAGAGTACTTTGGCTACTAAATTTTTTCCAGTTGTCTCAAATGTAAATGCTAAAATTTATACTGATAAAAGCGAAGCACTAGTCCTGCTAAAAGAGCAGCTAATAAAACCAGTTTGCTATAAACAAAGCATTAAAAACTATGAAAATAATGTTGATTGTTTTATCGAGCTTGGTGCTGCGACGTTAAAGGGCATCAATAAAAAAATTACCGAAAAGCCAACTTATAGTATTACTGATATGGCAAGTCTTGAAGAAGTTGTGAAAATTTTGGAGGAGAGATGATAGCGATACTTGGAGCTATGCAAGAGGAGATAACACCGATCCTTGAAATGGTTGGTGAATATAAAACTGTTCAATATGCAAATAATAAATTTTACTTAGCAAACTATAAAGGAAAAGAACTAGTCATTGCCTATTCAAAGATAGGCAAAGTAAATGCAGCCATAACGGCAACTTTAATGGTAGAAAAATTTAAGGCCTCAAAGTTGCTCTTTACTGGCGTAGCTGGCTCACTTGATGAGAGTTTAAAAATAGGCGATATGCTTTATGCTACTAGCTTAGTGCAACATGATCTTGATATTACGGCTTTTGGCCATCCTTATGGCTATGTGCCAGGCACAAGTATATTTGTCAAAAGTGATGAAGGGCTAAATGAACTGGCAAAAAAGATAGCTGATAAAAAAGATATGAGCTTAAGCGCTGGTATTATTGCGACCGGAGATCAGTTTATCTGCGATAATGAAAAGAAAGCTTGGATTAAAAAGATATTTAATGCGAGCGCTACCGAGATGGAAGGTGCTAGCGTTGCACTAGTTTGCGAAACACTTGGTGTGCCATTTTTTATACTAAGAGCTATCAGCGATGGAGCTGGTGATGCAGCAGAGTTTGACTTTGATAAATTTTTGCAAGATTCAGCAAATGTTAGTGCAAAATTTATACTTGAAATGGTAGAAAATTTATGATAGAGCTTAGTAAAAGGCTTCTTAGGCAAGTTGGTCAGACAAATGCCAGATACAAGATGATAGAGGGCGGAGATAAGATATTGCTTGGCCTTAGTGGCGGTAAAGATAGCCTTGCACTAGCTCACGTACTAAAGCATATTCAAAACGTCACACCTGAGAAATTTGAGTTTAAAGCAGTAACTCTAAGTTATGGCATGGGTGAGGACTACGCTTATCTTACGAAGCATTGCAATGAGCACGGAATAGAGCATGAGGTGATAGATAGCTCAATCTTTGAAATTTCAAAAGAGAAAATCCGTAAAAATTCTAGCTTTTGTAGTTTCTTTTCTCGTATGAGAAGAGGCTATCTTTATACTTACGCCTTAAAGCATGGTTTTAATAAGCTCGCGATTGCTCATCATTTAGATGATGCAGCGGAGAGCTTTTTTATGAATTTTACCTATAATGGTGCACTAAGGACGCTTGCTCCAAAATATACTGCAAAAAATGGCATCACAGTTATTAGACCGTTTATCTTCGTTCGCGAGAGACAGCTTCGCGAAAATGCTATCAAAAATGAATTAAGAGTCATTGGCGATGAAGCATGCCCTGCAATGAGATTTGACGTAAAGATGCCGCATGCTAGATATGAAACCAAAAAGCTTTTAGCAACTTTAGAAAAAGAAAATCCAAAGCTTTTTACTTCGCTAAAAGCAGCATTTGAAAATATCCATACTGATACTTTTTTTGCTCTCAATAGCAGTAGTGAAGAGTAAAATTTTACTTGCTTTTTGGGACTAATCCCAAGAAGCAATCTATAAATATTTCTATTTTAATCTTCTCTTTAAAAATTTTTGCCTTTGGTTATAATTTTATAACTTAGAAAATTTAAGCTTAAAAAAATAGTCATGTGTTTTAAACATTAAGAAATAGCTATTTGAAATAGCAAGCTATAGCCTAAAGCCCATCAAGTAAAATTTTATAAAGGCGGTTTATCTCATCGTCGTTTAGCTCGATCGTGCTTTTTGTATCAAATAAATTTTTGATCTTGCTAGCGTCAAATTCGCTCCTATCAAGGCAGTGCTTGTGAGAGGGCAAAAAGCCACGAGTTAAGCAAAGCTCACTCTCTATCTCCTCGTCGCAGATAAAGCACTCAAGTTCGCTGTGAAGTCTGCCTTCAAACTCTAAAATTTTGACGTAGCTTTCGATGATGAGGCGTTTTGGATTTTGCAGCTGCATCTGTTTGGCGCAGCGATCAAGCTCGTTAAAGTAAATTTCATCGAGCTGCTCGACCTCTTTTAGATGATCATAAAGTAGGCGCATGAACTGCTGCCAAATGATGAGCTTGTCGCGCTCTAGCAGCCATTTAAAGCCAAGATGAAGTATGCTTCTAAGCTTTGGTAGAAATTTCGCCTCTTGCTCGAGCTCAAAGTCGATCTTGTAGCCAGTCATGATGTTTGAGTGGCGAGCGCCAAAAAATCTATACGACTTTACGAGCAAATTTGGCGTTAGCACAAAGACTAAAAGGTCCTCGTCTCTGACCTTTTGCACGCGCAGGATGTAGCCTTGCATCTAGGCAAAAAACTCCTTTATGCGCTCTCTCATCACGCGGGCATCTTTGATAAAATTTACATCGTTTCTAAAGGTTGTTGCGCCGTCTATGCCCTTGCTGTATTGGTGAAGGTGCTTTCTAAATATGCAAAGTCCGTGCTCGCCGTAGTGCTCGATCATCGCGTCAAAGTGAGCTAGGATGATCTCTTGCTTTAGCGCCTTATCCACGCTACTTTTGCTCTTTATCTCGTGAAATATCCAAGGGCTACCGATACTTGCTCTACCGATCATTAGGCGTCGCATTTTGTGAAATTTAAAATTTTATCTGCATTTTGTGCGTTTATATCGCCATTTGCAACGACTGGGATTTTCACGCTTGCCTTTACTCTAGCGATCGCTTCGTAATCAACCTTTGCGCTGTATCCGCCAGCTCTGGTGCGCCCATGCACTGCGATATAGTCTGCGCCGGCTTCTTCGCAGGCTTTTGCGATTTTCTCTTCATTTTTGTCGTTAAAGCCAAGTCTAAATTTAACGCTTAGGCTCTTCTTGTTTGAGACGCTTTTTATGGCTGAGATGATGTTTTGAAGTTTGTCAAGATCGTTTAGTAAAGCCGATCCCGCGCCTTGTCTAACGACCTTTGGCACAGGGCAGCCGCAGTTTAGATCAAGCCCGTAAATCCCATCAATTTTATTGATTATCTGCACGGCTTTTTTTATATTTTCTATATCACTGCCAGCTATCTGGACGACGTAGGGCTCTTCATTTGGGGATTTTTTAAGCATTTCAAGAGTTTTGTCGCTGCTCTCATAAACCAGGGCATTTGCACTGATCATCTCGCTAACAGTGACGTCGCAGCCAAATTTCTTGACGACGCTCCTTAGTGGCAGGTCAGAAAAGCCAGCAAGTGGCGCTAAGAAAAGTGGCTTTTTACTAAAGTCTATCATTTAAAAAAAAGCGAGCTAGGCACCATTTTGCCATTGTCTCGTAAAAATAGTAAAACCTTTATCTCTTTAAACTCATCAGGGTCGCTACCCTCGATGGCCTCTCTTACTTTATCAAGCATCTGAAGCTCAAATAACGCATATACGTAGGCTTCATCAGCGTCAGCATGGATGCTTTTTAGCTTTTCAAAGATACCGATAAACGCATCTGGTTTTAGCTTGTTTTTAAGCATTATGGCTACTTTGTCGTATTGTGCTTTTGTCACTTTTGCATTGTTTAGAAGACCAAAAATTTCATCGCTGCTTAGATCGATCTCATCATTTACAAAACGCGTGATAATGGTCATTATATCTTCGCTTGCTAGCTCTGGATCAATTTTTTTGATCTCACTAAATGAAGCTGTTTTTATGAGTTTGTTAAAGGCTGCCTTTTTAAGGCTCTCGTTTTGCTCTTGGTTTTTAAGCACGTCAAGATAGTAAGTAGGCAGCTGCTCGATCTTGTTTAGCTCGTTTAGGATGTTTAGCTTGCTATCTTTTGCTAGTCTAAATTTCTTTAGATCGACGATCTCTTTGTTTTTTATGCTTTTTATGGTTTGTAAGATGTTGTTTATCTCGCCGTCATCAACGCCAACATCTTTAAGCTCGCCTACTGGTGAGATAGAGCGAGTGAGCTGTGAGGCGATCTTGTAAGTGTCGGTTTTAAAGTCTTTGTTGCTCTCAAAGCCAAGAAGCGTCTCTTTGGCTAAGTCTTTATAAAGTTGGCTATCTTTTTTGATCCATTTTTTATATCTATAAAAAGCATATCCATGATAAGCGATATGAAGTAGGGCAAGAAGTGCTAAAACAGCTACTGGAAGAGCGACCCAAATAGCAATTGGCAAAGTTATAGTTTGGCCTAAAAGCTCAAATGTGTAATCAGAACTATTAAGAGAATAAGTAAGTCCTGCAACAACTACTATGTAGATTATGCAATAGACGAGAAATTTTCTAGTTTTCATGTTTTCTCCTTAGTTTTTTGCTGTTTTTTCGATTATTTCACGGCAAGTTATGCAGTATTTTGCATGTGGTTTTACCTTTAGTCGCGGTATACTGATCTCCTCCTCACACATATCACAAATTCCATAAGTTTTATTTGCTATCTTCTCTAGCGCTTCATCTATCTCTGATAGCTCTGCTCTTTGTTGCGTCGAGATGGAATGCTCTATTAACTGGTCTGTATTTACTGAGGCTATATCAAACTCATCGCTTACACCACTATCTCTTAAGCCATTTACTTCAACAGATGAATCATAGATATTTTTTTTGATCTGTAATTTTCTTTCTTCAAGTAATTTTTTAAAAAAATTTAGCTCAGTTTGTGTCATTTATATTCCTTTATTTGTGATATGGGTGGTTTGCATTTATGCAAAGTGCTCTAAAAATTTGCTCAAAAAGTACAAGCTTGGCAACCTTATGTGCCATCGTCATCTTGCTCAAACTTACGATTTTTTGTGCTTTATTCTTTAAATTTTGGCTAAGGCCATAAGCTCCACCTATGAAAAAGTTAATTTGTGAATTTGAGTTTAAAATTTGTGCAAATTCTTGGCTATCAAGTTGCAAGCCATTTTCATCAAGCATTACGCAAAAGCCTTTTAAATTTGGCTCATAAATTTCATCATAGGCTCTTAATGCTTCGCTTTTTCCAGTACTTTGAGCTTTTGCTATTTTTTCATTGAAAAAGACTTTATCGTTTATCTTGGCAAATTTTGCACTCATTTTTATATATTCTTGTATCTCGTTTTCAAAGTTATCACGTGATGATTTTTGAATGCTAAAAACTGAAATTTCCAAATTTAGCCTTTGGTTTTTAGCTTTAGTTCAAAGTTGTTTTCACTCTCGTCTTGTTTATCTTTTTGAGGTATTGTCTTATTATTTGTGAGAAATTTAACCATATCGCTTATATATTTTTTATGTTCGCTTCTTGGCACAATAGCATCGATTAAGCCATGCTCTAATAAAAACTCAGCTCTTTGAAATCCCTCTGGAAGGTCAGCACCAATGGTTTGTTTGATAACTCTTTGACCAGCAAAGCCTATTAAAGCGCCAGGTTCAGCGATTATTAGATCTCCAAGCCAAGCAAAAGAGGCACTAACGCCACCCATTGTCGGATCAGTAAGTATTGAGATGTAAGGTAGTTTCGCTTCATCAAGTAGTTTTAAGGCAGCTGAAGTCTTTGACATCTGCATCAAAGAGAATGTACTCTCTTGCATTCTAGCTCCGCCTGAAGCACTCACTATGACTAAAGCTTGGCGTTTTTCGATCGCACGTTTTATCGCTCTTACGATCTTTTCGCCCTCAACTGAAGCTAATGAGCCGCCCATGAAGCCAAAGTCAAAAACAACCAGCTGAATCTCTTGTCCGTCGCATTTACCTTCGCCACATATCACTGAGCTTGTGCGTCCTGTTTTTTCTTTATTTTCTGTGATTCTTTTTTTGTATGATTTTTTATCAACAAAATTTAATGGATCTACCGGTTTTAAATTTGCGTCAAATTCTACAAAGCTATCTTCATCGCAGATCAAATTTATACGATCAGTAGCTTTTAATCTCATATGATAGCCGCATTTTGGGCATACATTAAAACAAGCTTCAACTTCTTTGTAGTACATCAGTGAGTGACAATTATCGCATTTTACCCAGTGCGTAGGTGCCTCTTCTGGACGAGGTTGAGCTTTTCTTATCTTTGAAAAAATGTCTGAGAAATTCATCTTTTTACCCACTTATATTAAAAATTGTGGGATTATATCTAATGTTTGCCTTGCTTTTTCTTATATGACTTAAAGTTTGTTTATTTGTAGAGGTTTGAAGGGGTAAGTTAGCCCCTTCAAAGTATCTTATTAGAAGCGTCTTCCGATAGTAAACTCAAATGTATTTGTATCATCGCCCTCTTTAGGTTTAAGAGCTTTTGCAAAGATTAGTTGAAGTGGTCCGATAGGTGTTATCCACTCGATACCTGTACCAACTGATGATCTTTTTATCTCATTTAGCTATTTTCGCCAATCATGCCGTAGTCATAAAATACAACACCACGCATTTTGACACGATCTATTATAGGGAAGCTTATTTCAGCTGAATTATTAAATGAAGTTTCGCCGCCGTATTCGTAGTAGTCGCCATTATATTTTACCTTTGGAGATACGGTTCTGCTTTCGTAGCCACGCAAGCTTCTTATGCCACCAAGATAAAGTCTTTCGTTGATCGGAGTATAACCTCTTTCCCAAATTTTACCAAAGCTTGCTTTATATCTTAAGATAAGATCGTAGTCGATGTACTCTCTAAGACCTAGATAGTAGTTAAAATTTGTGCGATTTTTGATAAAGTCTATATCGCCACCAAGCCCAGCTATCTCAAATGATGTGCTAGCTATGATGCCACGTCTTGGTAAGTAATAATCATCAGTACTATTATATGTTAAAGCCGGAGTTATAGCGCTTTTTATAGCTTTACCTTCTCTATAAATTTCTTTTTTGGTTTTTGTGTTGATATCTCTTAGTTCATCATCTTTTAAAGTAATTTTGCTTTGCTCAATGTTGTAAGTAAGCGATGCGCTTAAATTTCTAGTTAGTTTTCTACCTAGTGTTGTGCTAAAGCCATAACTTCTCTCTTTATATGTTCTCCAGTCATAGTCATTTGCGTAAAGTGTTCCACCAAGGCTATACTCTGAGTCAAAAATTCTTGGGTTTGTAAGACTTATCTGGCCTGAAAGCTCTCTGTCGCTCTTATCTACGCTTACTTGTCCTTGAAGACCAGAGCCAAAGATATTTGTGTCAGAAAGTGCCGCGTTTAGTAGTAGTCCGTCACTACTACCGTATCCGATACCACCGCTTATCGAGCCAGTTGAAGCCTCTTTTACTTTTACTTTTAGATCAACTGTATTTTTATCAACCGGATCTTCTTCTATCTCAACGTCATCAAAGTAGCTTGTTCTTTTTAGCGCATCTTTTGAGTCTTGAAGGTCGGTTCTACTATATAAATTTCCTTCAGTTAGATAAAGTTCACGTCTTACAACGCGGTCAACGGTCCTATCGTTTCCTGAAATTTGAACATTCCTTATATATACTTTCTCGCCAGGATCGACTTCATAATCAATATCGACAGTTTTATTTTCATCAAATTTATCAGTCTTTGGATAGACTTTTACAAACGCATAACCTTTGTCAGCAACCATATCATCGAGCTTTTTCATATCTTGGCGAAGTCTTGCTGAGTTCATCGTATCACCAGCCTCAAGCCTAAAGTCATCTATGATCTTTTTAGTGTCAAGCTCTAGCTCTTCAGGTGCTGTAATACTTACATTTGAAACCTTATAAGGCTCACCTTCATGAACATAATAAGTAAGATCAGCCGTGTAATTATCAAACGATGAATTTAAATAAGGTGACGAAACAGTCGCGTCTAAATAGCCTTTTTGGAAATATTTGTCTTGTATTCTTGCTGGATCATTTTCAAGCTCAAAAAGTTTAACTTTTCCATCGTTTCTACCCCAGAACCAGCCCATAAATTCTCTACTTTTATTTGCAACCACTGGCTCGATATCATCATAGTCAAATTCTTTCGCTCCGACTAAATTTACATTTTTGATTATCATATTTTCGCCACGGTTTATGTTGAGTGTTATAAAAAGTGAGCTGTCGTTGTCTGCAACTGGTTGTTTTTCTACATCAACAACGGTATCAAAATAACCCTTTGACTCATAATACTGGCGAATTCTCTCTTTTGTTTTTTCTATTGTGAGCTCATCATACATATTGCCCGGTTTGATATTAATCAGCGATTCTATCGCAGTTTTGTCGTTTGTTACAACGCCTTTTAGATCGACTCTAGCGACACTTGGCTTCTCTTTTACAACTACTAAAAGATTACCATTGCCTGTATCTTCTATGTAGATATCGTCGAAATAGTTTTGTTTGTATAAATTTGTAATTGCCTTATCGCTAGCTTTTGGAGTTAGGTCTTGACCGACTTTTAGCCCCATTATCTGGCTTGCTACTTCAGGTGAAAGGTGGATTAGTCCTTTAAAATTTATTGACTGGATTGTTTGTGCGCTTAGGCCACTGAAGCTAATGCTAGTAAAAATAATTTCTTTTTCATTAAATTTAACCTAGAGTTTTAGTATAAATGCGTATAATATCATATTTTATTTTTAAATAATTTAAATTTTATAATCTTGAAGGTTTTTTATGAAAATAGGTATCATCGGACTTGGTCTTATGGGTGGCTCGCTTGGGCTAGCATTAAAAGATGAAAAATTAATCTCTTGTGTTAGTGGATACGATAAAGACGAAAATCATAGCAAAAAGGCCTTAGAACTTGGCTTGGTGCATGAAATTTTAAGCATTGACGAGATGAAAAAGAAGTGTGACATCATCTTTTTGGCTGTGCCAGTTGAAGCTATCGTATCAATAGTGCAAAATTTAACCGATATCAGCGAAGATACAACTATTATTGATTTTGGCTCAACCAAACAAAAGATCATCGAGGCAGTACCAGAAAAAATTCGTAAAAATTTCATTCCAGCTCACCCAATGGCAGGTACCGAGTATTCTGGTCCAGAGGCTGCTTTCAAATCACTTTACACAGGGGCAACTGTTATTGTTTGTGACTTTGCAGAAAGCGCAGAAAAACATGTAAAAAGAAGCGTTGAGTTGTTTTCTTGCCTTGGTATGAAGATCATTTTCATGAGCGCAAAAGAGCATGATCATCACGTAGGTCTTATTTCACATTTGCCTCATGCAATTGCATTTTCGCTTGCTAGTGGAATTTTAAAAGAAGAGGATAAAAGGCACATCGTAGCACTTGGCGGACCTACATTTAAGGGTATGATACGTGTCGCAAAGAGTTCGCCTTTTATGTGGAGCGATATCTTTAAGCAAAATAAAAATAATGTTGTTGAAGCTATAAGTATGTTTGAAAAAGAGCTAAATTTGTGCAAAGATCTCATAAAAGATGAACGCTGGGATGAACTTTTTGCTTGGATGAGCGACGCTAGAGCCGTAAGAGAAATTTTGTAATTAACTAAAAATTTATTGATTTACGTGTAAAATTTTGCAAATTGAATTTAAGGTAAAAATATATGTATAGACGTGGGATAGGCGGTTTTGGTATTGTTGTGCTTTTGCTAATTTTAATTTTAGCCGGTGGTTTTGGGTATGCTTTGATGTCAAAAGATTTTGAGCGAAATGAGCCAATAATTGGTGTTGCTGATAAGGTTTATTGGAATCTTAGAACCCCAATGAATATCAAATTTAAAGACGATAGTGGTATAAAATTTGTACGAATTAGTATGAATGATGGAAAAAATGATCTAAATTTATTAAATCAAATCATACAAAATCCAAGTACCGAGCTTGATGTAAATTTAACCTTTCCAAAGACTGGCTTTTTTGCTCAAAAAGATACCTATGAGATGAATATTGAAGCTGTAGATACTAGTAAATGGAGCTTTTTTACTGGCAACAAAGCTAGCAAAAAGGTTGAAGTAGTGCTTGATACTTCAAAGCCTGATCTTTACGTACTTTCGCAATCTTATTCTATCTCAAAAGGTGGTAGTGCAGTTGTTGTCTTTAGAGCGACTGACAATCAGCTAAAAGAGGTCTATGTCCAGACAAATTTTGGTAAAAAATTTAAGGCAGTGCCGTTTTATAAAGAGGGCTTTTATGCAGCACTCGTTGCTTGGCCAGTTCAGGTTGAAAATTTTAGTGCTGAGGTCATTGCAAGAGACTTTGCAGGCAACGAGAGCAAATCTCACGTGAGATATTTTTATGAAAATGTAAAGTATAAAACTTCAACTATTGCATTAAATGATAGATTTTTAGATGGTAAGATAGTTGATCTAACTGATCAATATGCAAAAGATCCAAGCGCACTTTCAAGACTTGAAAAGATGAGATTTGTCAATGAAACGCTTAGAAATTCAAACGAAGAAAAAATAACAGCACTTACTACAAATCCTGGCGATGAGATGTTAACTGGCTTTAGTGTGACACCATTTTATCCACTAAGAAATGGTAAAAAAGTGGCTGACTTCGCCGATCATAGGTACTATACATATAATAACGAGCAAGTAAGCGAATCATGGCATATGGGAATAGACTTTGCAAGTGTGGCAGCGGCTCCTATAATAGCTAGTAATGCCGGCCGTGTCGTGCTTGCATCTGAAAATGGAATTTATGGATTAAATATTGTGATTGATCATGGATTTGGGCTTTATTCGCTTTATGGACACTGCTCAAGCACTAGAGTAAAAGAGGGCGATATGGTGGCAGCTGGCGATCAGATAGGCACTACTGGAACTAGTGGTCTTGCACTTGGAGATCACCTTCACTTTGGAATTTTAGTCCAAGGCGAAGAGGTGAGACCACAACAATGGATGGATAAAAAGTGGATAAAGGACAATATCACAAGTGTTTTAGATGCTGCAAAATCGATGATAGACAAGAACTAAAAAATTTGCAAAATTGATTTTTTAGTGCTATCATAAGCGGATTAAAAATATAAGGAAAATTCTTGAAACAAACTACTATCGCAAGACGCGTTGAGACCGTTGGTATAGGGCTTCATAAAGGTGAGCCGATAAGACTTATACTAGAACCTCTTGATGCAAATTCTGGTATTATTTTGCACCGAGAAGATCTTGGTATTAGTTTTAAAGCTGAACCTAAAAATGTGATAAATACGCAGATGGCAACCGTTGTTGGCAACGAGAAAGGCTTTATTAGTACGATTGAGCATCTAATGTCAGCCATAAATGGTTATGGTATTGATAATATTAGAATCTCTGTTGATGCAAATGAAATTCCCGTCATGGATGGTAGTGCAATAAGCTTTTGCATGCTACTTGATGAGGCTGGCATAAGATATCTTGATGCCGGTAAAAAAGTAATTCTTGTCCGCCGTGAAGTTGAGGTTGTTGAAGGTTCTAAATTTGTACAAACTTCACCTTCAAGAAGTCCAAAATTTGACTATACGATAAAATTTGATCATCCAGTTATTGGTGAACAAAGATATGTTTTTGATTTTAGTAAAAGCTCTTTTATAAAAAATATAGCTCGTGCTAGAACTTTTGGATTTTTGAAAGATTTACAGCGTTTACAAGCTCAAAATTTAGCTCTTGGTGCATCGCTTGATAATGCCGTGGCAATTGATGATACGCATATCCTAAATCCAGAAGGTTTGAGATTTGAAAATGAGTTTGTAAGGCACAAAATTTTAGATGCGATTGGTGATTTAAGCTTGCTTGGAGCGCCTTTATTGGGCGATTATACAGCATTTGCTGGAAGCCATGACCTAAATCACAAATTAACTCTTGCTTTGATGTCCGATGAGAAAAACTACGAGATCGCAACTCTAAATGGCGAACTTCTAAAAGAGTATCAAAAGGTATTTGCATAGAAAATATTGAAATTTTAGTTGTCTCTTTATCGACTCCGCTCTTGGTTGGAGTTTATAAAGACGGCGTAAAATTTGATGAAATTACGACTGATGAACATGCCAGTGAAGCTTTGATAAAGATCTTAGAAAATTTATCCTCTAAATTTAATATCACAAAAATTATCTATGCAAATACGCCAGGCAGTTTTATGGGGCTAAAGGTGGCCTATGTAATATTAAAAACATTTTCTTTGGCTAAAGCTGCAAATTTTACGCCGTTAGTGGCTTTAGTTTAAATGGTCACCAAGCTATAAGAGCAAATAAAAATTTAAGTTTTGTTTTAAAAGATGGCAAAATTTCACTTGAAAAAGTGGAGCCAGTAGGATTTAGGTTGCCTTTAAATTTAGATGAATTAAAACTAAATTCAGATACACTTCCAGATTATATCATCCAAGCAGTTTAGGAGAAATTTTGAACATCTTAGTGCCTGCAACAAGTGCAAATTTGGGTCCTGGTTTTGATGCTTTGGGGCTTAGTTTGAAGCTTTTTAATAGTGTGAAAATCGAGCCAGCAAAATTTAGCTCAGTGTCGATAAACGGCGAAGGCAGTGGAAGTGTAAATTTAAAGAGAAACAATATATTCTTAAGTATTTTTAATGAAATTTTTTTTGAGCTAACTGGTAAAAATGAAAATTTTAGAGTCGTTTTTGAAAATAATATCCCATTTTCAAGGGGGCTTGGCAGTAGCTCCGCTGTTATCGTTGGGGCCATTGCTTCAGCGTACGAAATGGCTGGCTTTAAGGCAAGCAAAGAGACAGTTTTAAATAAAGCTATCATCTATGAAACCCATCCTGATAATATCTCGCCAGCAGTTCACGGTGGATTTATCAGCGCGATCGTAAAAAATGGTAATGTTTACGCAAATAAAATAAGTTTAAGCGATGAGATAAAAGCAATAGTTGTTATCCCAAATAAACCGATGAGTACATCCTCGTCAAGACAAATTTTACCAAAGAACTATACGATGAAAGAGTGTGTAAATAACTTATCTCATGCCGCTTTTTTAACGTCTTGTTTTTATGAAAAAAAGTATGATCTCTTAAAAATAGCAAGCAAAGATTTGATGCATGAAGAGCGTAGAATGCACGCTTTAGAAGAACTTTTTGAAGTTAGAAAAGTAGCTTATGAAAATGGTGCTTTAATGAGCACGCTTTCAGGCTCAGGTTCAAGCTTTTTAAATATCGCTTACAAAGATGATGCTAAAAATTTACGAGATATTTTAAAGAGTAAATTTGGTGATTTTAGGGTTGAGGTTTTTTCATTTGATAACGATGGATACGAAATTACGCAAAGCTAAAAACAAGTTTAAAAAGATATAATGAACAAAAATAATCCTGTAAGGACATGCGTCGCTTGTAAAATTAAAATTTCTCAGAGCTTGTTAAAAAGATACCGCTTGGTAGGTAAAAATTTAGAACATGGCAAAGGAAATGGTCGTAGCTTTTATCTGTGTGACAAATGTATACAAAAAGATATAAAAATTTTAAAAAAAATAATTGATAAACAAACTAAAGGTGCTCTTATTTGTGATGCACCGAAGTTAAAGGAGATACTCTTAAATGAGCAATGTTAGGATTTCAGAGATCGCAAACGAGCTTGGCTATCCAAGTAAAGAGATAGTAGAAAAAGCTCAAGAGCTAGGATTAAAAGTCAAAACTCACTCAAATGCAGTTAGCCTTGAAGAGGCCGAAGCTATATATGAATATGTTCAAACTGGCGTGATACCAGATAAATTTAAAAAGAAAAAGAGTGAACCTAAACCAAAAAAAGAGCCTAAAAAAGAAGTAGAAAAAGAGTCAGTAAAAAAAGAAGAAAAACAAAAAAGTGAACCTAAAAAAGCTACTACTAAAACTGAGTCAAAGTCGGTAAAAGCTGAGCCTAAGAAAGAGGCACAAATTTTAGAAGAAAAACAAAAAATTGAGCCTAAAAAGAAGAAATAAAAGTAGAGCAAAAACAAGTCGAAGCTCCAAGGCCAAAAGAGAGCTTGGCCGATGTGACTCAAAAAAGACGTGGCCTTGTGATAGTAAAAAAGAAAAAAGACTATGAAGCGCCAATTGCTACAAAAGAAGAGAAAAAGCCTGAGCCAAGCATAGCTAATATAAGCGATTTTAAAAGTATGTTTTCAGCAAACGATGAAAATTTAGCTAAGAAAAAGAAAAAAGATAAAAAAGTAGTTGTTGCAAGTAAAAAGGATAGCGCCCAGAAGATGGACCTGCTTGGTGGAAGTGATTTTGGTGACATCGTACTAGAAGATGAAGATGTAGTCGTTCTTCCTGATTTTAGTTTTAAAACCCCAACACCAGCACCTGTACAAAAGACAAAACAGCCAAATGTTATGAGAACTACAGTCAACAATACGATAAATTCATTTGGCGAAGGTGGCATTCAAAGAAGAGCTAGAAAAAAACACAAAAAGCCTGAAAATAAACAAAACAATGAAGCTGTGACGTCTATAAATATTCCAAAAGAAATTCGTGTTTATGAATTTGCTGAAAAGCTAAACAAGCAGCCAAGTGAGATCATTGGTAAGCTTTTTATGCTTGGTATGATGACAACAAAAAATGACTTTTTGGATGAAGATGCGATAGAAATTTTAGCCGATGAATTTAATGTAGAGGTTAATATCATCGATGATCAAAAAGAATTTGACTACGTTGCAGCTTATGAAGAGGAGATAAAAGACGATGAAAATCTCCAGCCAAGAGCACCAGTCATAACCATCATGGGTCACGTAGACCACGGCAAAACCTCGCTACTTGACTACATAAGAAAGTCTCGCGTAGCAGCAGGCGAAGCTGGTGGTATCACGCAGCACGTTGGTGCTTATATGGTAAATAAAAACGGCAAAAACATCACATTTATCGACACTCCAGGCCACGAGGCATTTACGGCTATGCGTGCAAGGGGTGCTGGCGTAACTGACATAGTTATTATTGTTGTTGCAGCAGATGACGGCGTAAAACCACAGACAAAAGAGGCAGTTAGCCACGCAAAAGCTGCTGGCGTGCCAATAATCATCGCGATAAATAAAATGGATAAAGAGACGGCAAATCCTGATCTAGTAAAAACTGGTCTTGCTGAGCTTGACATCATGCCAACAGAGTGGGGCGGTAAGTATGAATTTGTGCCAATCTCTGCAAAAACAGGTATGGGCATAGATGATCTACTTGAGATCGTGCTTTTGCAAGCTGATCTTTTGGAGCTAAAGGCAAATCCAAAGGCAAACGCAAAAGCAACTGTTATCGAGAGCTCACTTCAAAAGGGCCGTGGTCCAGTAGCTACCATCATCGTTGAAAACGGCACGCTTTATGTCGGAGACACTGTCGTAGCTGGCGTTGCATACGGTAAGATAAGAAGCTTGCTTGATGATCAGGGCAGGCCATTAAAAGAGATAAAACCAGGCGAATGTGGCGTGATAGTAGGCCTTAGCGAGATAGCAGAGGCTGGCGAGACATTAATAGGCGTAAAAACTGATAAAGAGGCTCGCGAATACGCACAGAAAAAGGCTGAATATATCCGTCAAAAAGAGCTTAGCAAGAGCACAAAAGTTAGTATCGATGAGCTTAGCGCTAAGATCGCTGAGGGCGAGCTAAAGACACTTCCAGTCATCATCAAAGCTGACGTTGGCGGATCACTCGAGGCGCTAAAAGCGAGCCTAGAAAAACTAGCAAATGACGAGATCAGAGTAAATGTGATCCACTCAGGCGTTGGCGGTATCACGCAAAGTGACGTTGCGCTCGCAGGTGCAAGTAATGACTGCATCATCCTTGGCTTTAACATCAGACCAACTGGCGAGATCAAAGAAAAGGCAAAAGAGAGCGGTGTTGAAATAAAAACTTATAATGTTATTTATAACCTAATCGACGATGTGAAGGCGATTTTAGGCGGACTAATGTCACCTATCATCAGAGAAGAGCAGCTTGGTCAAGCTCAGGTTCGCCAAGTGATCCATGTGCCAAAAGTAGGTGCAATCGCTGGATGTATAGTCACTGAGGGTACGATAAACAGAGGGGCAAAAATTCGTCTTATTAGAGAAGGTGTGGTCGTTTATGAGGGCTCGGTAAGCTCACTAAAACGCTTTAAAGATGACGTTAAAGAGGTTGCCAAAGGCTACGAGTGTGGTGTTGGTATCGAAAATTTCAACGATATCAGAGAAAATGACTACATCGAAAGCTTTAAGGAAATCAAGGAGAAAGCTACTCTATGAACGCTAACGAAATAAAGCGTATGAGAACAGAGAGCGTACTAAAAGAGCTCATACCAGAGGCTCTAGCCACTCTTGAAGATAGCATTTTAAAGGGGCTTTGCGTCACTGACGTCGAGTGCAAAAAGGGCAGATATGACGCCTTTGTCTATCTTGATAAGATGATGTTTGACGAGCGCGAGCAAGAGTATATTTTGGGGCATTTAAAGCGCGTTTGCAGACATTTGCAAAACCACTGCATGGCGGCTGAGGGCTGGTATAGATGTCCAAATTTTCACTTTAAATTTGACGATAGATTAGAGTATCAAAACCATATGGATAAGTTGTTTGATAAAATTTCAAAGGATTTAAACAAAAATGGATAATTTAGACAAACTAGTACGCGAGTGCGGCGTAGAGCTTTATGACAGCGAGATCGCAAATGAAAATGGCAGAGCTATTTTTAGAGTTTACATCACAAAAGATGGCGGCGTGAGCCTTGATGACTGCGAAAAAGTGAGCCGTCTGCTCTCGCCTATCTTTGACGTGACACCGCCAGTTAGCGGGGATTATAACCTCGAAGTTAGCTCGCCTGGTCTTGAGAGAAAGCTTAGCAAGCCTTTGCATTTTAAAGCGAGCGTTGGTGAGCTAGTTAAAGTTCAAACCGAGGCTGAGAAATTTGCAGGAAGGCTTGTAAAAGCTGACGAAGAGAGCGTCGCAGTAGAAAACGAAGAGGGAATTTTTGAGATCAACATCAGTGAGATAAAAAAAGCAAAAACATATTTGGAGTGGTAAAATGCTAAGCGACATCGAGATAACGCATCAAACGAAACTAGAACATATCAGTAAAGTTGCCGCAAAACTAGGCTTAAACGAAGACGATCTTGAGCTTTACGGCAAATTTAAGGCTAAAATTTCTCCTAGACTTGAGCCATCAAACTCAAAGCTCATCTTAGTCACCGCGACTAATCCAACCCCATATGGCGAGGGTAAAACGACTATGTCAATAGGTCTTGCTGACGCACTAAATTTACTTAATAAAAAGGTCTGCCTAGCACTTCGCGAGCCATCTCTTGGGCCAGTTTTTGGCATAAAGGGTGGAGCAGCAGGTGGTGGCTACTCGCAGCTTGCGCCGATGGAGGATCTAAATTTACACTTCACTGGCGATTTTCACGCGATAACATCGGCAAATAACCTAATTTCAGCGATGATAGATAATAGCCTCTATCAAGAAAACCCACTAAAAATAGAGAGAATTTTATGGAAGCGCTGTATGGATATGAACGACCGCGCGCTTAGATTTGTCACTGTGGGGCAGGGCGGCAGAACGGACGGCGTGCCAAGAGAAGATGGCTTTAACATCACCGCAGCAAGTGAGATCATGGCTGTGCTTTGTCTGGCTACGAGCCTTTCTGATCTAAAAGAGCGCGTGGCAAACATCATGGTTGCCTATGATAGCAACAAAAAGCCTATCTATGTGCGTGATCTAAGCTGTCAGGACGCTGTTTGTATACTTTTAAAAGATGCTATCAAGCCAAATTTATTTCAAACACTTGAACATACACCTACGCTCGTGCATGGTGGTCCATTTGCAAACATCGCACACGGCTGCAACTCGGTCATCGCGACAAAAACAGCTCTAAATTTAGCAGACTATGTCATCACTGAAGCTGGCTTTGGCTCAGAGCTTGGAGCTGAGAAATTTTTAGATATAAAATGCAGGATTGCTGAGATAAAACCAAGCGCTGTAGTGCTTGTAAGCACGATCAGATCGCTAAAATATAACGGCGAAGCAAATAAAGATGAGATCACAAAACCAGATATGAACGCCCTTAAAAAAGGTATCGAAAACCTTGGCGGACACATCGAAAATTTAAAAGGTAAATTTGGACAAAATGTGGTCGTGGCGCTTAATAAATTTGGCTTTGACAGTGATGAAGAGATAAATTTTGTAAAAGAGTATTGCCGTGAGCTTGGCGTAGAAGTGGCAGTTTGTGAGAATTTCTTAAAAGGTGGCAAAGGTGCACTTGAGCTTGCCGAGCTAGTTTTAAAGGCGTGCGATAAGCCGAGTAAGATAAATTTCACATACGAGATGAGCGATGATACGAGAACTAAAATAGAAAAAGTCGCTAAGGAAATTTATGGAGCGGGCGATGTAGTCTTTGAAGAGGCTGCTCTTAAAAAGCTTGAGATGATAAAAGAGCTAAATTTGAGCCATTTGCCAGTTTGTATTGCCAAAACTCAGTACTCATTTAGCGATGATGCGAAGCTTTTGGGTAGAGCAAAGGGTTTTACATTTAGCGTAAAAGACCTTGATATTAGAACGGGAGCTGGCTTTATCGTCGCGGTTTGCGGTAAGATCATGCTGATGCCAGGACTTCCCAAAGTACCAGCCGCTGTCAATATGAAGATAGACGCAGACGGAAAGATCGACGGCTTGTCGTAAATTTATGAAAAGTATGAAATTTGTAAAAATACTCTTTTTAATAGTTTTAAGTGTTTTCTTCGTTGGATGTGAGGGAAGATATAAATATAATGTTGAGCCAACGCCGATACAAAAAGGCGTGACTAAATACATTGTTAGCGATTTTAACCTAACATTGACAAATCAACCAATCAGATACGAGCACAACACTAACTATAAAAATGAAAGCGAACTTCGTGACGAGTTTGTGGAATTTATAAACAAGCATCTAAAAGAGCAGGGCATTTTAGGGAACGAAAATAGCTTCAAGATAAAAATACAAATGGACTATGAAAGATGGTTTAACTGGGGTGGCAAGGCATTAAACAAGCCACACTTTCGCTATAGCGTGAAAATTTATGATAACGATGATAGGCTTTTGGTCTCTTACGCTATACCAGTTTCTACAACGAAATATAGCTATTTCAAAGAGATCGCGGTTTTGGCAGAGATTGCTGCATTTAAGTGGGATGCAGAGGATGAGCCGACCGATATCGATTTGATCTCAAAAACTCTTGTTGATGAGATAAAAGATATAGGAAAATAAATATAGTCTGCTAAGATGAACGACGAATTTTACATGGATCTTGCTTTAAGCGAGGCTTGGAAATTTCAGATCTTAACCTATCCAAATCCAGCCGTTGGATGCCTTGTCCTTGATGAAAATGGTCAAATTTTATCTTGCAAGGCTCATGAAAAAGCTGGATATTTACACGCTGAACCGACAGCAATACTCTTTGCGCTTTGCAAAAAAAGTGAAAAATTTAAAGATGATTTTATAAAAGCGTATAATGATAAATTTAGCTCTAATATAAAAGAGGGCGACTTTGGCCTTTTAGAGCCAAAATTTACTTACGAATTTATACTAAATAACCACTCAAATTTACTAAAAAACGCAAAAGCCTACGTCACGCTTGAGCCTTGCTCGCATCACGGCAAAACGCCACCTTGTGCAAATTTGCTAAAAGAACTTGGCTTTAGCGAGGTGATAATAGGCAGCCATGATGAAAATAAGGTAGCAAGTGGCGGCGCAAATTTGCTTAAAAGCGCTGGGGTGAGAGTTAAATTTGGCATTTTAAAAGAGCGTTGCGATAAGCTGCTCGAGCCATTTTTAGCCTATCAAAATGGCGGATTTAGTTTTTTGAAAATAGCTCTTAGCAAAAATGGTGTGGCAAGTGGCGGCATCATCACAAATGAGCTTAGCCGCAAGCACGTCCATAAACTTAGAAGCGTTATAGATACGCTAGTGATCGGCGGCAACACAGTGCGAGTTGATCGCCCAAAGCTTGACAGTAGGCTAGTAAGTGGCGGTAAAAATCCAGATGTCATAATCTACTCAAGAAGTGATAAATTTGATAAGACAATACCGCTCTTTAGCGTGCCAGGTCGCAAAGTTAGCATTCAAAAAAAGCTTAGCTTAAAAGGACTTAGTATGTTTGAAGGCGCTGGTGAGTTTTTAAAACTTGCAAAAGATGGCAAACTGGCAAACGTAAAATGGCTACTTATCTATCAAAGCTCAAATTTTAAGGATGGTAAAAATTTAAGCCTCGATCTAAATTTAAAACCACTATTTAGTGGGAAGTTTGGAGACGATAGCTACACTTGGTATGAAATTTTGGATTAAATATCTAGGCCAAAATAGTGCTTAACTAAAAAACCAATACCAAATGAAATGATCGCAACACCAAAAGTTATCACGCACATCTCAATCACTCTTGGCAAAAATTTAAGCTCTTTTGCTACGCTTATGTAAAAGTTGTAAGTGATAATGGCAACAAAGGCAAAGAAAAACATCGACAAGACAGCGTAAATACTACTTGAAAAGATAAAAAATGGAAGTATCAAAAATGCCGTTGTTATGATGTACGAACCACCTGTGTAGAGCGAATAGGTAAGCGGTTTGATCTCGTCACTTGGATTTTCTTTTGACTCGAGATAGGCTGACCCTGCCATAGAAAGAGCAGCTGCAATGCCCATGATAAGGCCCGTTGCACCAACTGATTTTGTATTTGAAAAAGCTAGAGCGATGCCACTTAGCGTGCCAGTTAGCTCAACTAATGCGTCATTCATACCAAGAACGATACCACCGGCATTGACTAGTTTCGTGTCTTTTAGCATAGAAATTAAATTATTTTCATGATTTACTTCTTCATTATAAATATCTCTAGCTTCAGGATACTCATCAACAATACCAAGATAAAATTGCTCTGCGTCTTCTTCACGTGACTCCATAAATTTTAAAGTAAAAGATGTACCAAAAATTTTAACAAGTATCGTATAGAAGATGACTTTGAATAAATTTGCAGTTCTGCTCTCACCTGTTATCTTTTGGCAAAAAGCATAATGTCGTTTTTCCTCAGTGACTAATTTACGAAGTATTTTTTTATTTTCTTCATTTTTTTCACTAGCTTCAAGTAACGTATAGATAGCGGTATCATCTGCTTCATTTTGTAGCTGTTTTAAAGCACGCTTTTTATCTAGCATAAATTCCCCTTTTTAAATTTTGTAAGATCTTGAATTTTGAAGTGTAAGATTAGATGGTGCGATCAGCGAGACTCGAACTCGCACACCTAACGGCACTACCCCCTCAAGATAGCGTGTCTACCAATTCCACCATGATCGCAAAAAGAGAAAGCCCCAAGGAGGGGCTTGATTTCAAGCTTTACGCTTATCCAAGCATTGGGTTTGCGTAAAGAACGATAAGTGTAATAACAAGTGCGTAGATAACTTGTGCTTCGATCATCGCAAGAGCGATAAACATTGTAGTCATAAGTTTGCTACCAACACCTGGGTTTCTAGCTGTTCCGCTGATAGTTGCAGCAGCTGTGTTTCCCATACCTATAGCACCGCCAAGAGCTGCAAGGCCAAGGCCGATACCGCCAGCGATAACTGAATATGATTTGATCATCTCACCATCAGCGCCGAATGCGAATGCAGCAAGACCAAGAATTAAAAACACGATCTTTTTCATCGTTGCTCCTTTAAAATTTTAAAGCTCTTTCGGATCTGTCCCCTACTTAAACTTTATGAGCCGTAATATTACAAAAACAAAACTTTGTTTCAAATAAAAACACTAAAAATTTAAATTGCCTATAAAAAATTCTTGGCTTAGAAAAATAAAAGTTTTTTTATGTTATCTTTAAAAAAATTAATTTATTCTTAATCTTAGGTAATCAATGATAAATGAAAAATTTTCAAAAATAGGCTTTGTTCTTGCGATGGCTGGTTCTGCTGTTGGTCTTGGCAATGCCTGGAAATTCCCTACAATGGTGGGAAACAACGGCGGTTCAGCATTTATAATTTTATATTTGCTCCTTACATTTGCTATCGCATTTGTGGCGTTTTTGGCGGAGCTTAGTATAGGAAAGCTCGGTGAAAGCGACGTCGTAAGCTCTATTTATAAGCTTGCTCCAAAGCATAAAAAAGCGTGGTCTCTCTCTGGCTTTTTTATGATCGGCGCAATTTTGATAGCTTCATTTTATATGGTAGTTATTGGCTGGATTTTAAAGTATATCTATCTTAGTTTTTCGCCACTTTTGGCCGATACAAAAGAAGCAGCAGCGCAGTTTAATACCCTTTTAGCAAATGACTTAACTAGTAGTGTACTTTGCTTTAGCATAGTTTTTTTAATGGTATTTTTTGCCGTTTCAAAAGGCGTAAAAAGTGGCATAGAAAAGCTAAATATTTGGATGATGCCAAGTCTTTTTGTTTTGCTTGTTTGTATGCTTTTTTACGCGCTTAGCATGGGAGATGGCTTTGTCAAGGCGGCTAAATTTTTATTTGTACCAAATTTTAGTGCGATCACGCCAGATGTGATTTTACAGGCTCTTGGACTTGCGTTTTTTTCGCTATCTATGGGCGTTGGCGTCATACCAACATATGCTGCAAATCTACCAGAGCGTACAAATTTAATAAAATCAACACTTTCTATCATTTTTATAAATATATTAATAGGCATTATGATGGGGCTTGTGGTATTTACATTTATATTTGCTTATGGAGCTGATAGCACGGCAAGTGGCCCGGGTCTTATCTTTATCTCGCTTGTCACGCTTTTTGCAAAGCTTGGCGTCGTTGGCAACGTCATGGCGGTTGCATTTTTTATATCGCTTTTGTTTGCAGGTATCACGAGTGCAGTTTCGATGATCGAGCCCTTTGCTTATTATTTGGTTAGAAAATTTGAAATTTCACGCAAGGCAGCACTTCTTTATATAGGCGCTTTTGTCTATGTTTTGGGAATTTTTTGTATATTTTCATACTATTCTGATACGGCCAGCACGTTTAGTATATTTGGCAAGCCAGTATTTGACGCACTCGACTTTCTTACATCAAATATTATGATGCCAATAGGTGCTATCATATTTAGCTTTTTTGTGGGCTACAAACTCAAAAAAGAGAGCTTGCATCTACTTTTTGGAGAATTTATGGGAAAAGCATTTTTTGAAATTTGGTATTTTGCTCTAAGATACATCGTACCAATCGCAATTTGTGCCATCATGATCTATCAAATAGCAGGTAAATGATGGATAGATTTAGTAAAGTTGGTTTTATACTTTCCATTATTGGAGCGGCTATTGGCCTTGGTAATGCATGGAAATTTCCATATATGGTCGGTAATAACGGTGGTTCAGCATTTATTCTTATATATCTATTTTTTGCTTTTGTTGTTGGCCTTAGTATATTTTTTGCTGAGATGGCAATGGGAAAAATTTCTCGTCTTGATACGGTTGGGGCATTTAAAAGTCTAGCTACAAAGGGGGCAAATTCTTGGAAATTTGCTGGTGTTGTGATGGTGACAGGGTTATTCATCGCATCTTTTTATACGCTTATCATTGGCTGGGTGCTAAAATACGTTATCTTAAGTCTTGGCGAGCTTCCAAAAGATATGGCAAGCTCAGAAGCGCTTTTTATAAATTTTACTTCAAAGGGCATAGAGGAGCAAATTTTATATTTTAGCATCGCCTTTTTTGCCTACTTTTTTATACTTACAAAAGGTATAAAAAGTGGAATAGAGCGTATAAATGTATATCTTATTCCGGCACTTTTTATTTTGCTTTTGCTTATGCTTGGCTACTCTTTTGGTATGAATGGATTTGATGAGGCGGCTAAATTTTTACTAGTACCTGATTTTTCAAAGATAGATCAAGGCGCTATCTTAAATGCTCTTGGGTTAGCTTTTTTTACGATGTGTATTGGCATTGGCTGCATTTTAACTTACTCATCAAGCCTAGGCAATGATACAAATTTATTCACTTCATCGCTTTATGTAGTCTTTGCAAATATAATTATTAGCGTAATTATAGGACTTATAGTTTTTACATTCACCTATGAATTTGGCTCAGAGCCATCAAAGGGTGCAGGGTTAGCATTTATCTCATTGCCAACACTATTTGCAAAGCTTGGTTTGCTTGGAAATTTCTTGGCTTTTGCATTTTTTACATCTTTATTTTTTGCTGGTATAACATCGGTTATTTCGCTAGTCGAGCCATTTATATTTTTCTTAAATAAAAGTTTGGGATTTAGTAGAAATAGATCAATTATTATTGTCGGTGCCGTAGTTTATGTTTTAGGGATTTTATGTGCATTAAGCGGTATTGGCGATTTTAAAGAAGCACTTACATTTTTTGGTAAGAGCTTTTTTGATTTGCTTGATTATCTTAGCTCAAACATTATGCTCCCACTTGGTGGCATTATATTTGCTATTTTTGTTGGATACTTTATGAAATTTGAGCTTTTAAAAGAGCTATTCTTGCCTTATATGGGTGAGATTGTTTTTAAAATTTGGTATTTTTTAATAAGGTTTGTGGCACCAGTTCTAGTTTTTGTGGTGCTAGTAAGGGAGATTGCATAATGGCAAAAGAACAGTTTTCTAAAATAGGTTATGTTTTAGCAGTTGCAGGGTCAGCTGTTGGACTTGGCAATGCGTGGAAATTTCCATATATGGTCGGTGAAAATGGTGGATCAGCATTTGTTATTTTATATCTTTTGATAACGTTTTTAGTTGGCATACCTATCTTTATGGCAGAGCTAAGTATTGGCAAACTTAGTGAGAGCGATAGTGTAAATGCCTTTAGAAAGCTGGCGAATAAAAATAAAAATTTATGGCAGCTAGTTGGAATTTTAGCTATGGTAACCGCAGCTATAATCTCATCTTACTACATCGTGATCATCGGCTGGGTCTTTAAGTATTTCACACTATCTTTTACCGGTCTTCCAAACGATATAGAAAGCTCAAAAGTAATATTTAACGAGCTTCTTACGCATGGTCTTGGCGAGCAGACGCTTTATTTTGTTATAGCATTTGTAGCTTGCTTTTTTATCCTTTCAAAAGGTGTGAAAAGTGGCATTGAAAAGCTAAATGTTTGGATGATGCCAAGCCTATTTATCATGGTTTTAATTATGCTTATCTTTTCTATGACGATGAATGGCTTTACAAAATCGGCTGAGTTTTTACTTGTTCCTGACTTTAGCAAAATTTCATTTAACTCGCTCTTGCTTGCTCTTGGGCTTGCTTTTTGGACACTATCTCTTGGTATGGCAGCGATCATTACATATTCAGCTAGCCTAAGTGACGATACAAATTTAGCTACTTCTACACTAAGTATCGTTTTTATAAACATCGTCCTAGCCATTATGATGGGTCTTGTTATCTTTACATTTATATTTGAATTTGGCGCAGAGCCGTCTCAAGGACCAGGACTTGTCTTTATCTCGCTTCCAACGCTCTTTGCTAAGCTTGGTGTGATAGGTCAAATTTTAGCTGTGGCATTTTTTGCAGCACTTATCTTTGCTGGCATTACTTCAGCTATCTCTATCGTAGAGCCGTTTGTATTTTTCTTGATCAGAGAGTATGGCATTAGCAGGATAAAAGCTCTTAGCATAGTTGGAGCCGGTGTTTTTGTATTAGGATTTTTATGTCTTTTATCAAATATAGAAAATGTTGGCGACAAATTTATGCTCTTTGGTAAAAATTTCTTTGATTTTCTTGACTTTACCGCTTCAAATGTTCTGCTTCCAATTAGTGGTATTGGTGGAGCGATATTTGTTGGATATTTTATGAAAAGAGAGGCACTTTATGTGCTATTTAGTCCATATATGAGCGACTTTGTATTTAGTGCATGGTATTTTTTATTAAGATATATAGCGCCAGTTTGTGTATTTATTATCATGATAAATAAATTGTTTTTTTAAGGGTTGTTTATGCAAAAAGTTGAGAAATTTTTTGATAAGGTCGGTGATATAGTCGGCTATATTTGCATGTTTATTATGGCTTTGATGATAATAGATGTCTTTTTTAACGTTGTGGCAAGATATTTTTTCTCTTATGGAAACGTTGCATTTCAGGAGCTTGAGTGGCATTTTTTTGCTGTAATATTTTTGCTTGGCATGAGCTATGCATTAAAAGAAGATGCACATGTTAGAGTCGATATCTTTTATGCTAAATTTTCACCAAAAAATAAAGCTCTTGTAAATATGATAGGAACTGTTATTTTTGTAATTCCATTTGCACTTTTAGTTTCAAATTTATCGTTTGAATTTGTGAGTGATGCTTATACTTCAGCTGAAGCTAGTGCAGATCCAGGCGGTCTTACTCACAGATGGATCATAAAAGCACTTATTCCTTTTTCTTTTTATCTACTTGTATTTTTTGCGATCGGCTTTTTTATAAGAAATTTTAATCTTTACAAAAAAGCTAAAAAGGGGGAATAATGGCTGGCTTGATAATGTTTATAGCTGCACTTTTGATGCTAGGTATTGGCTTTCCAGTAGCCTTCACTTTTGGCGCAGTTTCGATGATATTTGGTATGATTGGCAGTATTGTTGAGAGCATTGGAGACGGAGATGGACTACTTGGAAGTATCGAAGTTTTCAAAGATATGTTTAACTTCATGCCTTATAGAATTTTTTCTATCATGGAGAGTAGAATTTTTATAGCAGTTCCACTTTTTGTCTTTATGGGCGTTGTTCTTCAAAAGTCAAAACTAGCTGAGAGGCTACTTGAGAGCATGGGTATGCTTTTTGGAGAAATTCGCGGAGGTATTGCTATTAGCACTATCTTGGTTGGAGCACTTCTTGCAGCTTCAACTGGTGTTGTTGGTGCAAGTGTTGTTGCAATGGGCGTTATAAGCTTGCCTGTTATGTTAAAGTATAAATACGACCAAGCGCTAGGCTGTGGTACTATATGTGCTGCTGGTACGCTTGGACAGATTATTCCACCTTCTATCGTGCTGATTATTTTGGGTGATATATTTTCAGTGCCAGTTGGTGAGCTTTTTCATCAAGCCATCATCCCAGGACTCACGCTAGTAGCAGTTTATATCATTTATATTTTGATTGTTGCTTATTTGAAACCAGATACAGCACCGGTAGTAAAAGATGAGAGCGGTGTTAGTAAATTTAAGCAGATCATGAGAGCACTAATCGCTATCTTTCCACCGCTTTTACTTGTTATTTGTGTACTGGGCTCTATATTTGCAGGTATCGCTACGCCAACTGAAAGTTCAGCTTTTGGCTGCGTTGGAGCCATTATTTTAGCTATTTTTTATAGGACTTTTTCATTTTCTATGATAAAAGAGGCATTGGCTGAAAGCGTAAAAACCACAGCACTTGTCTTTGCTATACTTGTTGGCGCGACAGCTTTTTCTATGGTATTTAGTTACACTGGTGGCGATGAGATTGTTGAAAAATTTATGACAAATTTACCAGGTGAAAAGTGGGGCTTTATCATTTTTAGCATGGTTGTCATCTTTGTGCTTGGCTTTTTTATCGACTTTGTTGAAATTTCATACATTGTGCTTCCTATCTTGGTACCAATAGCCGCAAAGCTTGGTATAAATCCAATTTATCTAGCAATCTTAGTTGCGATGAATTTGCAAACTTCATTCCTAACGCCGCCATTTGGTTTTAGCTTATTTTTCCTAAGGTCAGTCGCACCAGCTGAGATAAAAACGACTGCTATTTATAAAGGCGTTGTGCCTTATATTTTTATTCAGCTTGCTGTGCTTGTATTTTTCTGCGTCTTTCTAATGGAATTAAAGCCAATGCTTGATGCGAGCCACGGCGGATTATTAAACTTCTTACTCTCACTTTTTAAATGATATAAAAGTTTTTGGTTGTAAAATACCAAAAAACAAGCAAAATGGCTAATTCGAGTTTCTAATCAATTTAGCCATTTTCTATGAATTCTTTAAATAAATTTATAAAATTAATGAGGTGGGTGATGGCGAAGAAATTTATCGATGTTATGGATACGACCTTTAGAGATGGCTTTCAGTCAGTTTATGGCGCTAGAGTGCTTATGAATGACTTTTTGCCCGCGCTTGAAGCAGCCAAAGAGGCTGGCATAGAGCATTTTGAATTTGGTGGCGGAGCGAGATTTCAAAGCCTTTATTTTTACCTAAATGAAGATGCTTTTGCGATGATGGATAAATTTAGAAGCATCGTAGGACCAAAAGCAAATCTTCAAACCCTAAGCAGGGGCGTAAATACCGTTACACTTGATACTGGTAGCCGCGAGCTAATCGACCTTCACGCAAAGCTTTTCAAAAAACACGGAACCACCACCATTAGAAATTTTGACGCACTAAATGACGTTGAAAATTTAAAATATTCAGGCGAGAGGATTGCTCATCACGGGCTAAAACACGAAGTCGTAGTTACAATGATGGATCTGCCTAGTGGCTGTGTGGGAGCACATGATGTTAAATTTTATGAGAAAATTTTAAGAGAAATTTTAGACGCAAATATCCCTTATCACAGCGTTTGCTTTAAAGACGCAAGTGGTACAAGTAGCCCACAAAAGGTCTATGAAACCATAAAAATGGCTAGAAAATTATTGCCAGAAAAAACTCACATCAGACTTCACACTCATGAAACCGCAGGCGTAAGTGTGGCTTGCTATCTTGCAGCGCTTGAAGCTGGCGTTGATGGTATAGATCTAGCCGCAAGCCCAGTAAGTGGCGGTACAAGCCAGCCAGATATCTTAACTATGCTTCACGCAGTAAAAGGCAAAAACTATGATCTTGGCGGACTTGACGTGGAGAAAATTTTAAAATATGAAAGCGTTTTGAATGACTGCTTAAAAGAGTATTTCTTGCCACCTGAGGCCGTACAAGTAAGCCCACTCATACCATTTTCACCGATGCCTGGTGGCGCGCTTACAGCAAATACCCAGATGATGAGAGATAACAACATCTTGGATAAATTTCCAGAGGTCATCCTTGCTATGCGCGAAGTGGTGCAAAAGGGCGGATACGGCACTTCAGTGACTCCGGTTAGTCAGTTTTACTTCCAACAAGCATTTAATAATGTGATGTTTGGCAAGTGGAAAAAGATCGCCGAGGGATACGGCAAAATGGTGCTTGGCTACTTTGGCAAGACCCCAGTTACGCCTGATCAAGAGATCATCAAGCTTGCAAGCGAGCAACTAGGCTTAAAACCAACTACAAAACACGCAGTTGATATAGCAGATAAAGACGAGAGTAAGTCGCTTGCACACGTAAAAGAAATTTTAAAACAAAATAAGATCAAAGTCACCGAAGAAAATGTTTTTATAGCAGCAGCTTGTAAAGAAAAAGGCATCGCATTTTTAAAAGGCGAAGCAAAAGTAAATGTAAGAAAAGTAGATCCAAACGCTAAGGCAAACGAGGGCAGACAAACTCAAAGTGGCAGATATAGTGTCGTCGTAAATGGTAGCCGCTACAATGTCGAAGTAAGCGAGGGCTTTAACGATAGCATCCAAGTAAAATCGATCACCGAAGTTGAAGGCAAGAGTGTAAAAAATGCAAAAAGTGCAGCAGCAGGCGCAACAGCAAATGATATTGTTGCTAGCTTACCGGGAGCTGTGCATAAAATTTTAGTAAGCGCAGGAGACCATGTCAAAAAAGGGCAAGCTGTAGTCGTGCTTGAAGCAATGAAGATGGAGATAGAGGTCAAAGCCCCAAAAGATGGTGTGATATGCTCTATTGAAGTTAGCAAAGGTCAAAGCATCGCAAGCAATCAAGTGGTGGCTAAATTTAAATAAATTTGCCACTTTTAAAAAGATAGTGTTAAGCGAAATTTGATTAACATTTTGATGACTTTTAGGTCAGAATTTATAAAGAAATGAAAATTTTAAAAGGAAATAACATGATAAATAAACTAGACGAGCTAGGTCTAAAAGAGATCAAAAAGATAAATCACAATCTAAGCTATGATGAGCTTTTTGAGCTTGAAAAGGCAAACAACGAGGGCAGAGTTTCAAGCAACGGCACATTTATGGTTGATACGGGAATTTTTACTGGAAGAAGCCCAAAAGATAAGTACTTTGTAAAACAAGATCCGAGTCAGAAGTATATCGCTTGGGGCAAGATAAATCAGCCTATCACAAAAGAGCTTTTTGACAAGCTTCTTAAAAAAGCAAAAGAGCAGCTAAGTGGCAAAGAAATTTTCATCCAAGATGCATTTTGTGGAGCTAGTAAAAAGAGCCAAAAATCAGTCCGCTTCGTCACTGAAGTAGCGTGGCAAGCGCACTTTGTAAAAAATATGTTTATCCGTCCAAGTGAAGCGGAGCTAGCTAAATTTGAGCCTGATTTTGTAGTATATAACGCTTGCAAGACAAAAAATGAGGACTACAAGGCTGATGGGCTACATTCAGAGGTTTTTGTTATCTTTAACGTCGAGGAAAATGTTGCAGTAATCGGCGGCACATGGTATGGCGGCGAGATGAAAAAAGGCATTTTTTCTATGATGAACTACTGGTTGCCACTTGAGGGTAAGCTAAGTATGCACTGCTCTGCAAACGTAGGCGAGAAAGGCGATACAGCGCTATTTTTTGGTCTATCTGGCACTGGCAAAACGACACTTTCAACTGATCCAAAACGCAAACTAATAGGCGATGATGAGCACGGCTGGGACGATGATGGCGTATTTAACTTCGAGGGTGGCTGCTATGCAAAATGTATAAACCTTGATCCAAGTAGTGAGCCAGAAATTTATGCAGCGATCAGGCGTGATGCGCTACTTGAAAATGTCGTGGCTGACGAAAATGGCGTGGTTGATTACAAAGATGGCTCAAAAACTGAAAACACACGTGTGAGCTATCCAATCTATCACATCGATAACTACGAGCCAAGCTCAAGCGCTGGCCATCCAAAAAATATCATCTTTTTAAGTGCTGACGCTTTTGGCGTGCTTCCTCCAGTTGCAAAGCTGACAAAAGAACAGGCGATGTATTATTTCCTAAGTGGCTACACAGCAAAAGTTGCTGGCACAGAGCGCGGTATAACTGAGCCTGTTGCTACTTTTAGCGCTTGCTTTGGCGAGCCATTTATGCCACTTCATCCAACTGTATATGCAAAATTGCTTGGTGAGAAGATCGATAAGCACGGCGTTAATGTCTATCTTGTAAATACAGGCTGGAGTGGTGGTGCTTACGGTGTTGGCAAGCGTATGAGCATAAAAGCAACTCGTGCTTGCATAAATGCGATCCTTGATGGCAGCATCACAAAATGTGAATTTGAAAATTTTGATAAATTTAACTTTGCTATACCAAAAGAGCTTGATGGTGTCGAGACAAAACTGCTAAATCCTATAAACACATGGACGCATCCGGCTGAGTATAACGCTTCACGCGATAAGCTCGCTAAAATGTTTGTTGAAAATTTTAGACGTTACGAAGATGTAAAAGAGGGCGTTGAATACGCTAAAGCTGGTCCAAAAGCTTAATTTGTATAGCCTTGCAAAGTTTCTTGCAAGGCTAGTCTTTTTAGTTGATATTTTTGATATGACTAAATTTAAAATATCTCTCTTCTAAATTCCAATCTCAAGTGTTACATTTGTAAATTTATTCTAGTAAGTAACAAAATATTAGATATTACCAAATATATGAGTTACTAATAAAATTTTCCTATTACAATTAGCCTCTAGTTTTTCTTTTTGTGCTTGAACCAGTTATCAAATATCATTTATTGTGTTGTTTTCTAAAAATTTTTATAGGTTTGAGGAGGAGATATATCGCATAAATTTAGGGTAAAAAGAAAAAATAAGGGCAAAGTTGCCTTATGGTTATAAATGTATATTATGAGTGAAAGTGAAATTCTTCTGGATGATCTAGTGCGTATCTAAATTTATCCATATCGACTTTTTTATCCCAGATAGAAACTATCATGCAACCAACAGCGTTACCGCAGAGATTGCCAACTGCACGCATCTCCGACATAAATTTATCAACGCCAAGTAGTACAGCTACGGTAACAACTGGTATGCCAGTGCTTGGAAGTGCGCTTAGTGTGCCTGCAAGGACGACAAAACCAGATCCCGTAACGCCAACAGCGCCTTTGCTTGTGATCATTAGTACGATTAGTATGCTTATTAAATGCTCAAAGCTTAGCGGGATATTGAAAGCTTGAGCTAGGAAAATAACGCTTAGACTTAGATAGATGTTGGTGCAGTCAAGGTTAAATGAGTAGCCAGTTGGAATGATAAGACCAACAGCGCCTCTATTTATACCAGCTGATTCTAGCTTTTGCATAAGTGGCGCAAGAGCCGTTTCACTCGAGCTTGTTGCGAAGACTACCAATACCTCTTTTGAAATAAAACGCATAAATTTAAAGACATTGATTTTCGCAAAATAGCAGATAACGCCAAGCACGACAAAGATAAAAAAGCAGCTCGCAAGTGCCATAACAACCAAAAGCTCCATCATGCCAAGAAGCGTTCCGATACCAAATTTACCGATTAGATAAGCCATAGCCGAAAATGCAGCCACCGGGCTAAAGAGCATAAGCCAACTAAGAAGTTTTAAGACATAGTGCTGAATAAATTCAAGTGGCTTTAGGCAAGCTTGTTTTTTATCATGAGCTAGCAGCGAAAGTACGATGGCAACGATAATAGCCATGAAAAGTACTTGAAGTGTGTTTGATTTTATAAATGGATCAAGTATATGCACGTAAGGAAAAATGTCATCTACTGGCACAGCTCCTCTTAAAAGATGAAGTGTATGTGCTACAAATCCGCTATTTGCGTCCATATTTGCAGCTTGAGATGTAAATTTAGCTACGCTTGAGGCATCAAGCTGAGTGTAGTCAAGATTCATACCATGTCCTGGACGAAGTGTCTCGCCAAAGATGATACCAACAGCAAGCGCAAGTGTGCTAACTATCTCAAAATAGATAAATGCCTTTAATCCAATAGAACCAAGATCTTTTAAACTCTCAAGCCCAACGATGCCTGAAACGATCGTTAAAAAGATAATAGGACCAATTAAAATTTTAAGTGCTTTTATAAAATAATCAATGCCTGGTTTGCTAGCTATACCAAGCTCAGGCGCGACCATGCCAACGATAACACCACCAACAATACCGATCACAACCCAAAAGGCAAGATTGGTAAATAATCTTACAGCAAGATTTCCTTGCTTTTTAGTATTATTCATAAATTTCCCCTTTACAGGCTTTCTCTGATCTTAGCAGAGATGATCTTATCGCCTTGTCTTATAGCGTCAAGCACCTTTAGGCTCTCTTCATCAACGCATTTTCCAAAGACTGTATGTACGCCATCAAGATGAGGTTGTTTGCTATGACAGATGAAAAACTGTGATCCGCCAGTATCACGCCCCGCGTGAGCCATGCTTAGGCTACCGCGCTCGTGTTTTACCTTTTGGTTGTCGCATTCACATTTTATTCTCCAGCCAGGACCGCCTGTACCTGTGCCATTTGGACAACCGCCTTGGATGACAAAATTTGGTATAACTCTGTGAAAATTTAGACCATTATAAAAGCCTGATTTTATCAAATGGATAAAATTTGCGACAGCTTGTGGAGCTTCTTCGGCAAAAAGTTCAAGTCTGATCTCGCCTTTGTCTGTCTCTAAAACTACAAATTTATCTTTTTTAAGTTCATCTAAATTTATATCATAAACTTTTAATTCATCAAAACGCATGTATTTCCCTTTTATTCGATATTTGTATAAACTGCTTGAACATCATCATCATCTTCTAGCTTATCAAGAAGTCTCTCAACCTCAAGCATTTGCTCTTCGCTTAGATTCACGGTTTGATTTGGTAAGTATTGAAGTGAAGCTTTTTTAACCACTAAATTTAGCTTTTCGATACCTTCATGAAGTGTGCCAAAATTTGCATAATCACCGTATACAAATAGCGTCTCATCGTCAGCCTCGATATCGCTTAGGCCGTAGTCTATCAGCTCAAGCTCGATCTCTTCGATGTCTGTGCTTGGTTTTTCAAGCTCAAAAACACTCTTTCTCGTAAACATAAAGCTAAGGCTTCCGCTTGGTAAAATTTCTCCGCCATTTTTACTAAAGATCGATTTTACGTTTGCAACTGTTCTAGTTGGATTATCAGTCGCACACTCGACGATGATCTGCACGCCGTGAGCGGCTTTGCCGTCGTAAAAAATAGTCTTAATATCGGCACTGTCTTTGCCATTTGCTCTTTTTATAGCAGCATCGATGTTGTCTTTTGGCATATTTTCAGCTTTTGCTGCTGCGATAGCTGCACGAAGCTTAGGGTTCATATCTGGATCACATCCACCATCTTTTGCAGCTACTGTTATAGCTTTTGCAAGTTTTGGAAATACCTTGCTCATCTTATCCCATCTAGCTTCCTTTGCAGCCCTTCGGTACTCAAATGCTCGTCCCATAAATATCCTTAAATAAATTTTTTACGGATTATAACTAAAAAAATTTTATACTTTTTTAAAACATTTTTAGTTTGCCAGCCAAAGCGCCTAACTTTGTAAATTTAAAAAAATATTTGGTAAAAATTTAAGCTAAAGGCATATAATCAAGCCATGATAAAAAATGCTCAAAAACAAGATGCAAAAATCTGCATAAAACTACTAAATTTAGCGATGGAAGATATCGCCTACAAGCTAAGTGGTTACGATGATCCTATTAAAAGTAATGAAATTTTAGAAATTTTTTTCAAAAGTGAGACAAATAGACTAAGCTATAAAAATGTCTTTGTTTATAAACATAATGAGGAAATTATCGCTGCTATGTGTGTATATTTTGGTGGCGACGCGGAACAACTTGATATAGAAATTTTGCAGCATTTAAAGGCGCTTGGCAAAGACGCCCAGGTAGAAAAAGAGTGTTTTGATGATGAGTTTTATATAGATAGTATCGCTGTTGATGAAAATTTTAGAGGCCAAGGGCTTGCAAAAGAGCTCATAAGGTATTCATTTGTCAAGGCAAAAGAACTAGGGCATAAAAAGGTTTCATTAATAGTAGATACAAATAAGCCAAAAGTTCGTAAATTTTACGAGAGTTTGGGCTTTAAATTTAATGTCAAGAAAATTGTAAATTTACATGAATACGACCATATGATAAAGGAGATAATATGAAAACATTTGAAGCAAACAATATCCACTGCCAAAACTGCGCAAACACTATAAAAAACGCACTTGAAGATGACTTTGGCAAGATAGAAGTTGATCTTAGCAAAGAGCCAAGACAAGTTAGGGTTGATCTTAAAGATAGTGAAGTTGAAAAATTTAAATCTGAAATGGCTGATCTTGGATTTGACGTTATAAAGGAGCTTTGATATGCCTTTAAAAGTCAAGCTAAATATAGCGGGAATGAGCTGCGTAAATTGCTCAAACGCTATCGAGAAAGTTTCTAAAAAGATAGATGGGGTGCTTGAAGCAAATGTAAATTTTGCAAATGCAAGCGGCGAATTTGTCCTAAAAGACGCTAGCGTGCGTGAAGTTTTAGAGCAAAAGATAAAGAAGCTTGGCTATTTTGTGGCGACAAATATTGATGAATTTGAAGCCAAAAGAGACGAGCATATAACTGCGATCAGAAATAAATTTATATTTGCATTTCTAGCGAGCATGGTCATCATGGCGCTTGAGATGTTTGTAAGGCCTAGCGTGGTTGTAAATTTAGCCATTTTAGCGCTTGGCTTTTTGGTGCTAGCTTTTAGTGGCAAAGACTTCTTTGCTCACGCCATAGAGGCTGTTAAAAACAAAAACTACGATATGAACGTGCTTGTAGCTCTTGGAAGCGGCAGTGCATTTTTATACTCGCTTTTTGTTGTGATCTTTTCAGATTTCATCCCAGATGATCTAAAAAATGTCTATGTCTCGGGCGCAGCGATGATAATAGCCTTTGTTTTGCTAGGTAAGTATCTTGAAGAGCGCTCAAAGGCAAAGGCAGGCGACTACCTAAAGACGCTACTTAAAATTTCGCCAAAGACCGCCTTTTTGGTCATGCCAGATGGACATAGTAAAGAGGTAAATGTAAATGAGCTAAAAGCAGGCGACATCGTCATCGTAAAAAATGGCTACAACATTCCAAGTGATGGCGTGATAGTTCAAGGTGGCGCTGAGATAGATGCTTCTATGCTTACAGGAGAGAGCTTGCCAGTTTATAAAGAGGTGGGAGATGGCGTATTTGCCGGCACTCTAAACACAAATGGCTACATAAGCGTCAAGGTGACAAAGAGCTCTTACGAGAGCTTGCTATCTCAAATTTTAAACCTACTAAGCGACGCTAGCTCTAAAAAGATGCCTATCGGACGGCTGGCTGACAAGATAGCAAACATCTTTGTGCCAAGTGTCGTGGCGATCTCAGTTCTTACATTTTTAATATGGATAATTTTTAGTGGAAATTTCGCCTATGCGATCTCTAGCGCGATCTGCGTTTTAATAATCTCATGTCCATGCGCTCTTGGACTTGCTACGCCAATAGCAATAGTAAGCTCGCTTGCACGTGGTGCAAAAGCTGGAATTTTAGTAAAAAATCCAGAAGTTTTAGAGCTAATAAAAGATGCTAAATTCGTAGCATTTGACAAAACAGGCACACTTAGTAAAGGGCAAATCAGCGTCAAAAGCTCAAATTTAAGCGAGCAAGATTTAGCTCTTATCGCTTCTGCTGAAAATTTAAGTGAGCATCTCATCTCAAAAGCTATCGTTAGATATGCAAAGCAAAAATGTATAGATTTACAAAAGCTAAATGGAAAATTTCAAAATGTTGTCGGGCAAGGCATCATCTATGAGGATGAGAATAATCAGATAATAATCGGAAACGAAAAGCTGCTTTTGGCAAATGAAGTAAGTTTAAATCCGGATGAAAGTAACGCTATAAAAGAGGCTACAAACGATGGAAGCGGCGTCATACTTTGTGCTATAAATAAAAAATTTGTTGGTTTTTTAACGCTTAGTGATGAGCTAAAAGACGAGGCAAGCGATGTTATAAACGAGCTTACAGGTCTAAATTTACAAAGTGTGATCCTTTCAGGCGATGATGAGAAGGTGGTTGCAAGTATTGCCAAGAAGCTAAATGTGAGTAAATATCACGCAAATATGCTGCCTGAAGATAAATTTAATGAGATAAAAGAGCTTACAAATCATGGTGGCGTTATCTTTGTTGGAGATGGCGTAAACGACTCACCATCACTTAAAGAAGCAAGTGTTGGTATCGCTATGAACTCGGGCTCAGATATCGCAAAGGGTGCCGGAGATATCGTGCTTGTTAAAAATGATTTGCGTGGAGTGACTGGACTAGTTAGATTAGCAAATGCTACTATGGCAAACATAAAAGAAAATTTATTTTGGGCGTTTATGTATAACGCGATTTGTATCCCGGTGGCTGCAGGCGTGCTCTACCCTGTCTTTGGGCTACTTTTAAGCCCAGTTTATGGCTCAATGGCGATGTGTCTTAGCTCTGTTACTGTCGTTTTAAACGCACTTAGACTTAGATATCTACGACTTAAGGATTAAAATTTGAAACTTGGAGAACTTTATAGCGTTGTAGCGGCTGCGCTTGCTGCAAATTTTAGTGGCATTTTGGATGTTTCATCTTTTATGCGTATCAAAAAGACAAATGCGTGGATAACGCAGACTAATAGCGAAGCAAATAAAAAAGGCAATGAACTTTATACCAAATTTATTAAAGATGAAAGTAGTGCTGCTTTATGTGACGATTTTGTCATTTTAAAGTCAAAATTTGAGGCAAGTTACTATTTTTCTTCTGCAAGAGATGATCTAGCTCAATTTTATAAGGCTATAAATTTTCAGCCAAAGATGGGCGAGGTTGATAGCATCTCAAATCAGCTAATTTTAATAGCAAATATTTTAAAAAGCGAAGCATCTAATGAGTCTATGAAACTTCTTGCAGCTTTTAGTGTCTCATTTTTCTTGCCTTATGCTAAACAGCTTTCAAGAGATATCCAAAAAGACGCAACTAGCAATTTTTATAAATCAATGGGATATTTTTTAGAGGATTTTTGCTTAGTTTTAGAAACTATTATTGGTAAGGCTTAGTTTTAGCCTGTGCCATTTCTATCATTTGAGTTTTAATACTTAAAATGTTATTTTGAATGGCTGACTGCTCTAAATTTAAGTAATGAAGCATTTGCATAGAGTTACGATCTTTTAGGCTTTGGATGCTTGAAATTTGATGCGAAATATCTAGCTTTTGATCTTGTAATTTTTCTAAGTCTTTTTGTAACTGTATGGCACTTGCTTTATTAATAATTATAGGGGAAATTTTAGCATCCTCTCTTTGTTCTACATGTACTTCATTGCTTCTAACAATATCTTTCTTGTCATAGCCAGAAGATACTAGCATGCTTGTTTTTGAGCTATTTGAAGAGATAGATGTATAGCCATCATGATAGAAAATATTTGAGTTCATATTCGCATCTATTTGCATATCATCCTTCCTCTTATAGATTATTTTTATTTTAAACTATATTCAATAGGAAATTAAAATAGTTTTTAAAAAGTTATATTTTGAATTATATTTCCATATCCTTAAAGATAAATTATTTTTTGCAACTTTATAGTTAAAATACCCAGTTAAGCGCTATTTTGTTAAAATCACGCAAAACTAATTAAAGGCAAAGCTATGAAAGAAGAGAAAAACGCACACAAAAAGATGTGGGAGGGCAGATTTAGCAAGGCTAGCTCGAAGTTACTTGAGGAATTTAACGCTTCTATAAATTTTGATAAAAATCTTTTTGAAGAGGATATCGCTGGCAGTAAGGCACATGCTAAAATGCTAGGAATTTGCGGAATTTTGAAAAAAGACGAGTCAGAGGCGATCATAAAGGGGCTGGACGAGATTTTATCTGAGATAAGAGCAGGTAAATTCGAGTTTAAGCTAGAAGATGAAGATATACACATGGCAGTTGAGAAGCGACTTAGCCAGATCATCGGCGCCGAGCTTGGAGGCAGACTGCACACAGCTAGAAGCAGAAATGACCAAGTTGCGCTTGATTTTAAATTTTACGTATTGAAGAAAAATTTAGAAATTTCATCTCTCATCAAAGAGCTTATTGCCACGCTTACAAATTTGGCAAAAAACCACAAAGATACGCTAATGCCAGGCTACACACATCTTCAACACGCTCAGCCAGTAAGCCTTAGCTATCACTTGCTAGCATATGCATTTATGTTTAAAAGAGATTTCGAGCGTTTTGTTAGCTCATATGAGCGAAACAACCTAAGTCCACTTGGTTCAGCAGCCCTTGCAGGCACTCCTCATAAGATAGATAGGGGCATCGTTGCAAGCGAGCTTGGCTTTGCAGGCTGCACGCAAAATGCGATGGATAGCGTGAGCGACCGTGATTTTGCGCTGGAAATTTTATTTAACATTAGCGTTTTTATGACGCATGCTTCTAGACTTTGCGAGGAGCTTATACTTTGGAGCTCACAAGAATTTGGCTTTGTAAGCATTAGCGACGCTTATAGCACGGGCAGCTCTATCATGCCTCAAAAGAAAAATCCAGATGTAGCCGAACTCATACGCGGCAAAACTGGGCGTGTAAATGGAAATTTGGTAGCGTTACTAACCACGATGAAAGGCCTGCCACTTGCTTACAATAAAGATATGCAAGAAGATAAAGAGGGTGTGTTTGACAGTGTCTCAACCATTTTAAGCTCAGCCACCATCCTAAATGAGATGATAAAAACGGCTAAATTTAATGAAAAAAACATGCTAAAAGCTACAAAAACTGGGCATCTAAGTGCGACTGATTTGGCAGACTATCTAGTGCGTGAAAAAAACATCCCGTTTAGAACGGCACATTTTATCACAGGTAAAGCTGTCGCAAAGGCTGAAAGTTTAGGACTTGATTTGAGTGAATTAAATGAAGAGCAGCTAAAAAGTGTCGATGAAAATTTAGATACAAATGCTATTAAATTTTTAGATCTTCATGCTTCAAAAGAGGCACGTTGTTCGCAGGGCGGCACGGCAAATAAAAGCGTTGATGAGCAGATAGAAATTTTAGATGCTTGGTTGGAAAATCGAGGAGAAATCAAATGATTGTCGGAATTTTATTAAAGAATTATAAAATATATGGTGGAGTTAAATATATCCCAGTTACTATTAATCATAATTTTATAGCCTACATTGGTGATAATGGTGTGGGGAAAAGTTCAATTTTGGAGGCGCTTGATACTTATTTTAATGACAGGGAATGGAATTTGACAAAAGGGGCAAGTACCACTGATGCAAATGTTCCTTATATAACAATCGCTCATTTAATAGATAAAAATATAGCTAAAAATATAATCGGCAACAACAATAAATTACTGGAAAAAGTAGAAAAAATTAGCGAGTGCATGTGGGACTTTGATACTGTAGAGAGTCAATTAGGAAGCAAGAGCATTGAAGCGAAGAATATGATGCTTAATTTGAGAAGGCTTGATGAATTATATAAGACGACTCACTATCTAGTATTGTCTGGCAGGGGATACTTGAGTACAACGCATGCTCATTTTGGCTCTTTTGATGGTATTATGGCTAATTTATTTGCCATACAAGAATTTGATAGCCAAAGAAGATAGTAATGAAAAATTGAGAAAAGGACTTGCCGATATTAATGGTTTTATCAGAGAGTATTACTCTTATATTTATATGCCTGTAGAAGCTGGAATAGAAGAGTTTACGAAGCTCGAAACAAATAATATGCAAAAACTAATTGGTACCGATATTAATGAGAAAATTAGAGAAATAATAGCTGATAAAACCTTAGATAATATAAATATAAAATTGAATGCTTTTATTGGTGAGCTGGAAAGTAAACTTAAATTTTATACATATAAGCATTCTAAAAGAACAAATATTAGCATGAATGAATTGACTCAAAAGGTTATTGAGCTATTCTTTTCTATTAGAACTTTGCATAAAATTAAAGATAATAAGAAAATATCTGCTGATCAGTTGAGTTCTGGTGAAAAACGACAAGCATTTATAGAAGTGTCTGTAGGGCTACTTAGTAGTCAAGATATAAGAAATAAAGAAATTATATTCGCAGTAGATGAACCAGAGGCTTCATTGAGTGTCTCAAATAATTTTAGTCAGTTTGAAAAGATAATAAATTTGCAAAAAAATAATATGCAAATTTTGATTACAACCCATTGGTATGGTTTTTTACCTGTAACACTGAGCGGAAATGCTCATTTTTTATCAAAAGAAGTTGATGGAGATAAGATAAAATTTAATTTCAATACGTTTAACTTATATAACTATAGAGAAAGATTAAGACAAATAGTAAAAAATAGAAAAGATGAAGACATAGAAATGCCCAATGATATACAACTAAAGAGTATGCATGATTTAGTGCAATCCATTGTTTCATCAGTAAGATTAAATAAACCATACAACTGGTTAATTTGTGAAGGTAGTTCTGATAAGGTTTATTTTGATTTTTACTTCAAGGACTTGGTGGAAGATAATAATTTAAGAATACTACCAGTTGGAGGAGCTTCCGAAGTTATAAAAATTTATGAGTATTTAAAACTACCAATGTCAGAAAAAGATAACATAAAGGGTAAAATATATTGTTTAATAGATAGCGACGGTAAGAGTGAGCAACTTATTTGTGATGGCAAATGTAAAAACAATATGGTGGCAAAAAGAATTTTGAATAAAAGCAATGATCAAAAAACGTCTTTAATTGATGTAAACAGCAATGATTATGAAATGAAAACGGAAATAGAGGACTGTTTGGATGGTGTCGTTTTTATTGAAACATTAAAAACATATACCGAAGACCAAAATATTGTCGCCATACTTGAAGATGAAAAGAATTTTAAAGACAAGTCTCTAAATTCGTATTTTTGTTTTGACTTAAAACCAAGTGGGCAAGAAGTACTAAAAAAATTCTTCGATCAAGATAGTGGATATAGAAAAATAGAGTTTGCTAAAAAATATGTTGAGATAGCTCGAAGTAATAGCGTAAAAAATTTAGATTGGATTGATGAAATAAGAAAGTGGTTTAAAGAAAAAATATAAAACAAAATTAAAATTTACAAGCATCTAGTAAAAATTTAAATATAATTACGCAAAATATACAAATTTTAAAGGATGAAAAATGTTTTTTGATGGCAAGAATAAAGAGCTTTCTAGTAAAAATGAAGCTTTACAAAGAGAAAATGAAGCTTTAAAGGCTGAAATTTTAGTACTTAAAGAGGAGCTAAAAAACGTTAAAACTTGCGAGCCAAAAGAACAAGCTAAGGATAAGCAAGAGGCTGTAAATTTATTGCTTTCAAGTTATCAAGATGGTATAAATTTCTTGCAATTAACAATGGAAGAAAACCTAAAAATGCTTGAAAGTATAAATGGACTAAATGAAAAGACTTTCAAAGAGACAGGCGAACTCAAGTCGCAAACGGCTGAAATTTTAAACTCGATCGAGCAAGTAAGCCAGATGAGCAATGACCTTTCAAATGACGCTTCTTCGCTTAATGGAAGCGTAAATTCGATTGCTGAGATTATAAATCTAATTAAAGACATCTCAGATCAGACAAATTTGCTAGCTCTAAATGCTGCTATTGAGGCGGCCCGTGCTGGTGAGCATGGACGAGGTTTTGCTGTCGTGGCAGATGAGGTTAGAAAGCTTGCTGAACGTACCCAAAAAGCGACACTTGAAGTAGAAGTAAATATAAATGGACTTAAGCAAAGTGCGAATACAATGATCGAAATGAGTGAGAATTTCTCAAAAATTTCTGCAAATGCTATGAAAATTTTAGGTGGATTTGAAGGAAACATCTCAAGCGTAAACTCAAATACGCAAAATATCCTAAATCAGGCCTTAAATGTTACAAATGAAGTCTATGTAAGCAATGGAAAAATAGATCATATAAATATGAAGCTAAATGGATATAGAGGCGTGCTTTTAAATGAATTTAATAAAATTCAAGATGTTCATGAGTGTAGATTTGGCAAATGGTATGAAAAAGATGTGAAAAATACTCTTGTAAAAGATGCCAAAATTCTCTCAAGTATCGCAGCTCATCATGAAAATGTTCATCATGGACTAGAAAAAGCGATGGTTATTTTTGCTGATAAAGATAAAGGAAATCTACCTGGCGTTGAAATATTAAAAGATGTCGAAAACTCAAGTAAAGTAGGTTTTGAAGAGTTGCTTGAAGCTATTAAGTCTGCAAGAAAATAAAATCTTAGACTCATGCTTTGAGTCTAAGATTTAGAAGTTATTAAAATGTGCTTTGTGGATCAGCTACGCCTTCGCTCCAGCCAAGCTTCGCTCCACCAAGCAGGTGAAAATGTAGATGCATAACCTCTTGACCGCCGTTTTCACCGCAGTTTGTGATGAGGCGGTATCCGCTCTTATCAACGCCCATTAAGGTCGCCACTTCTTGGATAAATTTAGTCATCTCTCCCATTAAAACCGGATCCATCTCTTGGAAATTTTTATAGTGTTTTTTTGGGATGATTAGGATGTGGATCGGTGCTTTTGGATTTATGTCGTTAAAAGCTAGAAATTTCTCGCTTTCAAGCACTTTGTTGCAAGGGATTTCACCAGCTACGATCTTTTCAAATATGGTCATTTTAGCTCCTTTGAAATTTTGCAAAATTATATCAAAGTGTGCTTAAATTTCGTGCTCTTTATCTTGATTTTAACTCTTTTTCTATAAAATCGACTCAAAAATTTATAAAGGCAAAAAATTGCAAGATTTCGTTAATAAAATCAAAAATGAAATTTCAACGCTTGATGATTTGGAAAAAGTCAGGGTAGAAATTTTTGGCAAAAAGGGCATCTTGGCGCAAGGCTTTGCAAAGCTAAAAGAGCTTGGTGAAGATGAGAAAAAGGAATTTGCAGCAAATTTAAACAAGCAAAGAGATGAGCTTGGCGCGCTAATAGAAGCTAAAAAGGCTGAGCTTAGCGAGCAAGAGATAGATAACAAGATGAAAAAAGAAGCCGCTGATATCACGCTATTTAATGAGCCTGTTGCTAGCGGGGCGCTGCACCCAGTGATGGCTACGATGGATAAGATAATTGAGTATTTTTTAGCTCTAAATTTCTCGCTCGAGACTGGACCACTAATAGAAGATGATTTTCACAACTTTGAGGCGCTAAATTTACCAAAATATCACCCAGCAAGAGATATGCAAGATACATTTTATCTAGATGATTTTAGACTTTTAAGGACGCATACGAGCCCAGTTCAGGTGCGAACTATGCTAAATCAAAAGCCGCCTATTCGTATGATAGCGCCAGGCACCGTCTTTAGACGTGATATGGATTTAACTCATACACCGATGTTTCACCAGGTTGAGGGCCTCGTGGTAGAGGATGCTGAGAAAGTTAGCTTTGCAAATTTAAAATCAATGCTAGAGGGCTTTTTAAAGCACATGTTTGGCGATGTTGAAGTACGTTTTCGCCCTAGCTTCTTTCCATTTACGGAGCCTAGCGCAGAGGTTGATATTAGTTGTATATTCTGCCACGGCAATGGCTGCAGGGTGTGCAAGCAGACTACTTGGCTTGAGGTACTTGGATGTGGCGTCGTTGACCCAAATGTATTTAAGGCGGTTGGCTATAAAAATGTAAGTGGATACGCCTTTGGCCTTGGGGTTGAGAGATTTGCAATGTTGCTTCATAGAGTGCCTGATCTAAGGTCGCTTTTTGAGGGAGATTTAAGATTGTTGGAGCAGTTTAAATGATAATTTCAAAGCATTGGTTAAACGAGTGGATCGACCTTAGTGACGTTAGTGGCGAGACACTTTCAAAGACATTAAATTCTATCGGGCTAGAGGTTGATAGCTATAAAGAGATAAATTTACCAAAGAGCATTGTAGTTGGCTACATAAAAAGTAGAGAAAAGCACCCAGATGCCGATAAACTAAGCGTTTGTCAAGTGGATGTTGGTGGAGAGACGCTTCAGATCGTGTGTGGGGCTAAAAATGTTGAAGCTGGTCAATTTGTGCCAGTTGCACTTATTGGCACGACTATGCCAAATGGTCTTGAGATAAAAAAAGCAAAGCTAAGAGGTATCGAGTCAAGTGGCATGATCTGCTCTTCAAGTGAGCTGGGACTTCCAAAGGTAAACGATGGAATTTTGCCACTTGATGAGAGTATCGGCAAGCTAAAACTTGGTACAAGTCTTAGCGAATTTGAGATATTTAAAGATACGATAATCGAAGTTGATGTCACAGCAAACAGGGGTGATTGCCAAAATTTACATGGCATCGCAAGAGAAATTTGTGCAGCGCTTGATCTAAATATGAAAGATAGCCACGAAGACGATGAAAGCGAAAATTTACTAGGTATTGGCAGAATAGCTTCTGTGCGAGCAGAGGATAAAGTAAATGGGTCATTTTTGTATAAGGCTTTTGAGCTAAAAGAGGGACTATATGAAAATCTAATAACTCGCATGCGTCTAGCATTAATAGAGTGCCAAAAGACAAATTTAGTTGAGAGATTGCTTGAATACGCGACATTTTGCACGGGTGTTTTATTTAGGGCTTATGATCACGCTAAATTAGTAAGTGAAGGCGAAAAAGCTGTTTTTGATATAAAAAATGGCGAAAATGGCGAATGTGTCGTTTATTGCGGGGATAAAAATTTAGGCATTGCTGGAATTTACCAAAGTGACGTAGCAAGGGTAGATGAGAAGTCAAAAGTGATCCTAGTAGAAGCTAGCTACGTAAAGCCAGATGTTGTTTCAAAAGCTATTTTTGAAAATAAAAATTTACCAAAGGGTGATCAAATTTATCGCTCAAGTCGTGGTAGCGAGCCAAATTTAGCTTATGGTGCGGATTATTTATTTAAAAGACTTGCCAATTTTAAAGATGCTCTAAATCTCTTTGCTGGCTCACAGCAGTCGCTTTTAAACACCGAGCCTATAACACTAAGCATCTCTCTTTTTGAGCTTAAAAATATGATCGGTCAAGATATAGCTAGAAATGACGTCGTTAAAATTTTAAAGAAACTTGGCTTTGATATCGCAGTAAATGTTGAGCAAGAAAGCTTTAACGTAAAAGTGCCGTTATTTCGCCACGATATAGTAAATTCTCACGATGTTTGCGAAGAGATCGTAAGGATAGTAGGCATAGACAATATCGCCTCAAAACCACTAAATTTCTCTGAGAAAAATAGGCTAAATAAGACATATTTTGACTATAAAAACGCCCTAAATTTAAGGCGTAGAGCAGCAGATAATGGCTTTTTTGAAAGCGTGCACTATGTCTTTGATAGTGAGGACGAGCTTAACGAGCTAAATTTTAAACCATGCAAAGTCAAGATACTAAATCCTATAAACAACGAGTTAAATACACTTAGACCGACACTTGTTAATCACCTTCTAAGCTCAAGCGAGAAAAATATCAAAAACTCAAAACGCTCAGTTAGGCTATTTGAGCTTGGAGAAATTTTTGACGAAAATGCAAATCAGGGCTTAAATTTAGGCTTTGTTGCGTCTGGACTTTTAAAAGAGCCTACACTAATAAACGGCGCAAAGGGCGAGGAGGCAAATTTCTACGCATTTGCATCGATGGTGCAAAATGTCATAGGTAAATTTGAACTAAAACCTTGCCAGGGCATCTCATATCTTAGTCCATATGAACAAGCACACATCTATCAAAATGGCGAAAATATCGGCTATATCGGCAGAGTTGATGCAAGAGTAGAGGCAAAAAGAGATTTGCCAAAAACTTATGTTTGCGAGATTGATTTTGCTAAGCTTAAATTTGAACCGGTCTTAGCAGTGCCTTACTCAAAATTCCAAAGCACTACAAGAGATCTTAGCCTCATCGTGCCTGAAAATTTCGAGGCTGGACGAATTTATGAGTGCGTAAGAGGGCTAAATCTAAAAGAGCTAAAAGAATTTTTGCCGGTTGATATTTATAAAGATGCGAAGCTAAATGGCTCAATCAGCCTTAGCCTTAAATTTACATTCCAAGATATGGAAAAAACACTCGAGGATGACGATATAAACGCACTTATGGATAAAATTTTAAGCGAGCTAAAAGAGAAACTAAATATCGGAATAAGATGAGAATTTATCCATTAGAAAAAAGTCTAAATTTAACTATTAATGATATCGCAGCGGATAAATCAATATCGCATAGATGCGCGATTTTTTCGCTTTTAAGTGATAAGCCATCTCGCGTCAGAAACTACCTAAGAGCAGGCGACACGCTAAATACTTTAAAAATAGTCCAGCTTTTAGGCGCAAAAGTTGAGGACAATGGCTTTGAAATAACGATCACGCCGCCACAAAAGATAAAAGAGCCAAATAAAATTTTAGAGTGTGGTAACTCTGGTACGGCGATGAGGCTTTTTATGGGACTATTAGCCGCACAGGATGGCTTTTTCGTACTAAGTGGCGATAGATATTTAAACTCACGCCCGATGGCAAGAATAGCAAATCCACTAAACGATATGGGTGCAAAGATAGATGGTGCAAACAACGCAAACAACGCCCCGCTTTGCATAAGAGGGACAAAATTTGAAAGATTTAGTTTTGATAGCAAGATTGCCTCAGCTCAGGTAAAAAGTGCCCTTTTGCTAGCAGCTCTTTACTCAAATGGCTGCAAATTTAGTGAGCCAGAGCTAAGCAGAGATCATACTGAGCGTATGCTAGCTGGCATGGGAGCTGATATAAAGCGTGACGACCTAGAGATCACTTTAGAGCCGATGAAAGACCCACTTGTGCCACTTGATATAGACGTGCCAAATGATCCAAGTTCTGCATTTTTCTTTGCGGTCGCAGCACTTATCATTCCGGGCTCACACATTATTTTAAAAAATATCTTGCTAAATAAAACTCGTATCGAAGCTTATAAAATTCTAGAAAAAATGGGAGCTGAGATAAAATTTCACAAAACTTCAAGCAAGTACGAAGATATCGGTGATATCGAGGTTAGATATTCGCCAAATTTAAAAGGCGTAGAGGTTAGTGAAAATATCTCGTGGCTTATCGACGAAGCCCCGGCTTTAGCCATCGCATTTGCCTGCGCTAAAGGCCAAAGCAAGCTAATAAATGCAAAAGAGCTTCGTGTAAAAGAGAGTGATAGGATAGCCGTCACGATAAATGCGTTAAAGCAGTGCGGCGTTGATGCTAGCGAGCTTGAAGATGGATTTATCATAAATGGTTCAGAGGCTAAATTTGCCACGATAGATAGCCATGGAGATCATAGGATTGCGATGAGCTTTGCTGTACTTGGACTAAAATATGGCATGCAGATAGAAAAGAGCGAATTTATCGCTACTTCGTTTCCAAATTTTGCTGAAATTTTAAAGAAAATGGGAGCTAGAGTTGAAGATTGAGCTTGCTAGTAGCTATGGATTTTGTTTTGGAGTAAAAAGGGCTATAAAGATTGCTGAAAATGCAGGAGATGCTGCGACCATTGGGCCACTCATCCATAATAACGAAGAGATAAACAGGCTTGAGAAAAACTACAATGTAAAAACACTTGAGGGTATAGACGAGCTAAAGGATGAGAAAAAGGCGATCATCCGCACTCATGGCATCACTAAAAATGACCTTGCAGAGCTAAAAAAGACAGATATAAAAGTGATCGATGCAACTTGCCCGTTTGTGACAAAGCCACAGCAAATTTGTGAAAAAATGAGCGAAGAAGGCTATGATGTGGTAATTTATGGCGACATGCATCACCCTGAAGTAAAGGGCGTGAAGTCATATGCCAAGGGTAACGTCTATGTCGTGCTTGAAGAGAGCGAGCTAGAGGGCATTAAATTTAAGCAAAAGGTTGCACTTGTTAGCCAAACGACTAGAAAAGTCGAGAAATTTATGCAGATCGCAAACTACCTTATGCTTCACGTAAAAGAGGTGCGTGTTTTTAATACGATTTGCAACGCAACATTTGAAAACCAAGAGGCTGCTAAAAATTTGGCAAAAAGAGCTGACGTGATGATAATCATCGGCGGAAAAAATAGCTCAAATACAAAACAACTCTATCTAATATCCAAAAATTTCTGCGAAGATAGCTACCTGATAGAAAGTGAAGAAGAGCTTGAAAAATCATGGTTTGATGGTAAAAATTTGTGTGGCATAAGTGCGGGTGCAAGTACGCCTGACTGGATCATACAAAAAGTCGTTGACAGAATCAAAAAAGTATAAAATTTATCCTAGCTAAAGCCACAATTAACTATAATAAGCTAATTTGCCTCTACTGGCATAATAAAATTTAAAGGATCAAGATGGCTGTGAACAAAAGTGTTCAATTAGGAAAAGCAAAAGACGAAGATATCGAAGATATCGATTTTGCTGCGATGTTAGAGGAGTCTTTTAAAAAGACTGAAGAAGATAGTGACGCAAAGATCGTCAGTATCAATGGCGATGAGGTTTTAATTGATGTTGGCAAGAAGTCAGAAGGCATTTTAAATGTTTCTGAGATCACTGATGCAAACGACAACCTGACGCATAAAGTTGGCGATACGATCAAAGTTGTAATAACTGGATCAAGAAATGGAAGACCTATAGTGTCGCACAAAAAAGCACTTAGAAAAGAGAAAGTTAAAGCTTTCATCGAAGCTTACGATCCTGAAAATTCTGGCGAAATCGACGTAAAAGTAGTTGGAAAAAATAAAGGTGGCTTTATGACTCAAGATGTAAATGGCGTGGAATTTTTCTTACCAAAAACTCACAGTGGCTTTAAAAACGCTGAAGGCATAGTTGGAAAATCATACAAAGTAAGAGTTATAAAAATTGATAAAGAAGAAAATAGCATCGTTGTCTCTAGAAAGAAAATTTTAGATGATGATCGCAAAAAACGTAAAGAAGCTCTATCAAGCATAGTAGAAAATGATAGCGTTATAGAGGGCACAGTTAAGAAAATCACAACTTATGGTATGTTTGTTGATGTTGGTGGAGTCGATGGACTCGTGCATTACAGCGAGATAAGCTATAAAGGTCCAGTAAATCCTAGCTCTTTATACAAAGAAGGCGATAAAGTTTTAGTTAAAGTTATCAGCTACGACAACGAAAAACGTCACCTATCTCTATCTATCAAGGCAGCTACTCCAGATCCTTGGGAAGAGATCATAAATGATGGGCTAGAAGTTGGTGATACTATCAAAGTTACAGTTAGTAATATTGAGCCTTATGGTGCATTTGTTGATCTTGGAAATGATATTGAAGGGTTTTTACATATATCTGAAATTTCATGGGACAAAAATATCAAAAATCCAAAAGATCACATCAATGAAGGTCAAGAGATCGATGTTGAGGTTATTGAGATAGATGCAAAAGGACACCGCTTAAGAGTAAGCCTTAAAAATTTACTTCCAAAGCCATTTGATGAGTTTAAGGCAAAACACAAAGAGGGCGACGTAGTAAAAGGCGTTGTGACAACTATCACAAATTTTGGTGCATTTGTTAGAGTGGGTTGCGTTGAAGGCTTGTTGCATAATGAAGACGCATCTTGGGATAGAAACGATAAATGTAAAGATATGTTCAAAGCTGGCGACGAGCTTGAAGTAAAGATCATTAAAATCGACAGCGCTGAGCAAAAAATTTCTCTAAGCCTAAAAGATCTAAAACAAAGTCCAGTTCAAGCATTTGCTGATAAATTTAATGTAGGCGATATCGTAAAAGGAACAATTCGTGATATTAAAGACTTTGGCGTGTTTGTAGAGCTTGGTAATAACGTTGATGCGCTGATCCGCAAAGAAGATTTAGGTAGTGTAGATGTTAGCGCACTTAAGATCGGTGATGAGATTGAAGCAGCTATCGCATTTATCGATGAGAAGAAAAATAGAATTCGCCTTAGCATACGCCGTTTAGCAAAACAAAAAGAGCGTGAAGTGTTAAATGAGATCAATGATAACGACGATAAAGTAACACTTGGCGATATCATAAAAGAACAATTACTTTAGTTTAAATGGGCAGACGCGTACTTTTATTAGTAGTTGTCCTGCTATTTGTTATATTGGGTTTGGTTGGAATTTTTCTTGTTAAATTTGCAAGTATAAATTTCAGCCAAATATCTGAAGAAAATATCACAAATGAGCAAAATTTAACCAAAAGCACGACCAGCAATATTAACTGGATGAGTGAGCTAGCAACTATTAGAAAAAGAGATTATGTGTTGCCTGTAAATGAAATTTTTATAGAATACAACCGACCCAAAATAGAAAAACCAAAGATTACTGCATATGAGCTTTTGATAGATAAAAATGATATCTATTCAATGTTTTGTTTGATGCAGACTTTAAGAAAAAGCAAGGTCGATTTTACTGTTGTAAAAGATGGTGCAAAAAGCCAAATATTTTTAAATACTCAAGACTCTAAGCTTCTACAAAATATCATTTTAGAACTAAGAGTTTATGATATCCACTCAAGTGTGAGAGAGGTAAAATTATGAAAACTATCATTGTTTGCGATGCGATACATCCAGTAGGTTTTGAACTTTTAAAAAAAGAGCAAGATATAAACGTAATAGATGCAGTTAATACTCCTAAAGATGAACTTTTAAAAATTTTAGGTGAGGCGGATGTTGCTATAACAAGAAGCTCAACTGAAGTAAACGAGGCCTTTTTAAACGCTGGTAAAAAACTAAAAGCTATTGTTAGAGCTGGTGTTGGTGTAGATAATGTCGATATAGAAGGGTGCTCAAGGCGTGGCATAATAGCTATGAACGTTCCAACTGCAAACACTATTGCTGCGGTCGAGCTAACAATGGCTCATATGCTAGCTTCTGCTAGATCTCTTGAATACGCTCATAATGATCTAAAGCTAGATAGAATCTGGAAGCGTGAGAAGTGGTATGGGGTTGAGCTTTTTAAGAAAAAGCTTGGTGTGATCGGCTTTGGAAATATTGGCTCGAGAGTAGCTGTTCGTGCAAAAGCTTTTGGTATGGAGATCATTGCTTATGATCCATATATTGACCCATCTAAAGTTATCGATATGGGCGGTACTTATACTAAAAATTTTGATGATATTTTAGCATGTGATTTTATCACGATACATACACCAAAGACTAAAGAGACAACTGATATGATCGGCGCTAAAGAGATCGCAAAAATGAAAGATGGCGTAAGACTTATAAACTGCGCTAGAGGTGGTCTTTATAACGAAGAAGCGCTTTATGAAGGACTAAAAAGTGGCAAGATAGCATTTGCCGGTATTGATGTTTTTACAAAAGAGCCAGCAACTGATCATCCACTTCTTGATCTAAACAATGTAAGTGTCACACCGCATCTTGGAGCAAATACACTTGAGTCACAGCGAAATATCGCAGTAGAGGCAGTGGAGCAAGCTATTTTAGCAGCTCGCGGTATAAGCTATCCAAATGCGTTAAATTTACCTATAAAAACAGAAGATCTACCGCCATTTGTTGAGCCTTATATCGATCTTACAAGCAAGATGGCATTTCTTGCTGCACAGATCAATAAAAGCGCGATCAAGGCTATCCGCATAGAGACTCATGGGCAGATTAGCGAATATGCAAATTCAATGCTAACATTTGCAATCGTGGGCGCCTTAAAAGAGAGTCTTGGTGAAGCGATAAATTATGTAAATGCTAAATTTTTATGCGATGAAAAAGGTATAGTGACCGAAACTAGCCTTGGTGGAGATAGCATTTTTAAAAATAAAATTACCGTTCGCTTAACTACTGAAAATGGTATTGTAACCGTAGGTGGAACGGTATTTGGTGAAAATCAGCAACGTATCGTAACGATAAATGGTTTTAAGACTGACTTTAAACCAAAAGGCAAGATGATCATCTTTAAAAACCATGATGTGCCAGGCGTTATTGCTCAAATCAGTAAAATTTTAGCTGATGAAAAGATCAATATCGCAGACTTCCGCCTTGGTAGAGATGATCATAACATGGCGCTTGCTGTCATCTTGGTTGATGAACATATAAAAGCAGAAACGTTAGAGAGGCTAAACGCACTTGAAGCTTGCGTTTGGGCTCAATACGCAGTTATATAAAATTTTGAAAGGATAAAAAATGGCTTCATATTCAATGGGCGATCTAAAAAAGGGACTAAAGATCGAGATCGACGGCGTTCCTTATAAAATCGTAGAATATCAACACGTTAAACCGGGTAAAGGTGCAGCTTTTGTTCGTGCAAAAATCAAATCTTTTATCGATGGAAAAGTGCTTGAAAAGACTTTTCATGCAGGCGATAAATGTGAGCAACCACATCTTGAAGAAAAAGAGATGCAGTATCTTTATGATGATGGTGAATATTGTCAGTTTATGGATACGGTTACTTATGAACAAGTTGCTATTAGCGATGAGGATGTGGGTGATGTTAAAAAATGGATGATCGATGGCATGATGGTTGAAATTTTATTTCACAATGGCAATGCGATCGGCGTTGAAGTGCCACAAGTAGTTGAGCTAAAGATAGTTGAGACTCCACCAAATTTCAAGGGCGATACGCAAGGTGGTAAAAAGCCAGCTACTCTTGAGAGTGGTGCGGTAGTTCAGATACCATTTCACGTACTTGAGGGCGAGGTTATCCGTGTGGATACTGTTCGTGGCGAGTATATCGAGCGTGCAAATAAATAAAGCAGTTTAATCTTTCTTACTAAATTTACGTTTAGTAATCCTAATGCTTAGCTAAAGTCACTATTTAAAAAAAAGTATTGGCTTTAGCAAAAACTTCATTTCATACATTGTAAAATTTTAAGTAGCACTAGCATAGAATGCACAAATTTTTTATGCTCGATAAAAATCAAATATAGTCAAACATCGGCTCGTAAAATCTTTAAGAATCAAAAAATATATAAAATAATGAAATTTCTGAGCGAGATAAGCAAATGTTTTAACTATAAAAATTTTATATTAGGATAGTAGAACCGTAAGTCAAAAACAGGGAAAAACGAGACGGTTTCCCGTCTCGGTAGCTAGCATTAAGCCGACTTTTCTTTGAGATATTTGTTTATAAGAGTTGTGATCTCTTCACCGTGAGGAAATCTCGCTTCATCATTTCCGATGCGATCTTTCTTAGAAAATATAACATCTCCATTAACCTCGACGATGAAATTTCCACCATCACCTATAACCTTTTCGACTCTTGCATCACTAAAGTTCGCTTTTATTTCATCTTCTACACGAGAAGCTACCGGACGATAGTTTCAAGAGTTGCAGTAAATAATTTTTACTTGCATGCTCTGTCCTTTCTTGTGAAATAAGCCAACATTATATAGAATTTTACTTAACAAATAAAACATATTATTGTAAAGGATAAATTTATGAAAAAAGTTGCTGTGATTTTAGCTGAAGGATTTGAGGAGATAGAAGCACTAACTTCTGTTGATGTTTTACGTAGAGCTGGAGCGATAGCTTCTATTATTGGGCTAAATGACGTAAACATTAAAGGATGCCACAATATATGTGTAAAAGCTGATGTGACACTTCGCGAGATGAAAGAGCTAAACTACGATGCGATCGTCCTTCCTGGTGGACTTCCAGGAGCTAGCAATCTAGCAAACGATACAAGGCTCAAAGCAATTTTGCAAATTTTGATAAAAGCAATAAGCTTATTTGTGCCATTTGTGCTGCTCCTATGGTGCTTGAGAGTGCTGGTGTGCTAAAAGATCATTTTGTTTGTTATCCAGGATTCGAAGAAAATGTAAGAAGCGATAAAAGAGGCTACATGAGCGATAAAAACGTGCTAAAAGATCAAAACATCATCACAGGAAAGGGTCCTGCATTTTCAATGGAATTTACACTTTTTATAGTTAAAAATTTACTTGGCGATGAAGCTATCTTCAAGTAAAGAATGATTTACTTTATAAATAGCTTATAAAGATAAAATAATTTTTTATTTAATTATTCTTTTTAAACTTAAGATTAAATTTTGTTTAGTGATAGTTATAAAAGTTCTATATATACGAGCTTGTAGCTTTTAAGAATATTTTTCAAAAAAATATAATAAATTTTTGATTTTTTACATCTTTTTGACGAAAATTAGCTATTATCACATTAACCGAATAAATCGGTAATTTTTTTAAGGAACACTCCTGTGAATATTTATGTAGGAAATTTGTCGTATAGGACGACAGAGGCAGAATTAAAGGAAGCCTTTGCACAATTTGGTGAAGTAAGGCGAGCAAAAATAGTAAAAGATAGAGAAACTGATCGCTCAAAGGGCTTTGGCTTTGTTGAAATGGACGATGCAAATGAGGGACAAAAGGCTATAGACGCGCTAAATGAAAAAGAACTAGGCGGACGTACTTTAAGGGTAAATGAGGCTAGACCAAGAGATTAATGACTATTTGCCACCAAATGGTGGCATAGCGTCCCGCATAGCTCCTACGCCTAGTGGGTTTTTGCATGCTGGCAATGCTTATAACTTCATCCTAACTTATCTTTTGACACGTTCGGCAAGTGGCGTTTTGCACTTACGTATCGATGATTATGATCTTAGTAGATGCCGGCAAGAATTTGTTCAAAATATCTTTGATGTTTTAGATTTTTTGGAAATTGATTACGACAAAGGTCCAATTAATGTAAGTGACTTTGAACGTAATTTTAGCTTTAAAGTAAGAGCTAAAAGATACGAAGACGTACTTGAAAAACTAGATGAAATTTATATCTGCGAATGTTCTAGAACTACAAAGAATGCCTATGAAAATGGCATTTACACTAAAATTTGTAAAAATAAAAATCTAAAATTTATAAAAGACAAGACCGCCATTAGACTAAGCGTTGATGAGGGTGATCCTCTTGGTAAGCTTGTGGCAGAGCAAATGGGCGATTTTGTGATTTACAAAAAAGATTTTACTCCGGCTTACAACTTTGCAAGTGTGATAGATGATGAGGATATGGGCATAAATTTGATTATTAGAGGGGAAGACCTGATACCTTGCACGCTAGCTCAAAGATACCTTGCAAAAAGGCTAAATTTTAGCTTTTATAATGCTAATTTTATTCATCATAAGCTACTTTTAAAAGATGATAAAAAGCTCTCAAAAAGCTCGAAATCACCACCAATTAATCTAAAAGATAGCCCGCAAATTTATTACAAAATATTAGCAAATGATCTTGGTTTAGATATAAAATCAGCAGACAAAATCCAAAATCTACTTTACGAGTTTAAGCTAAAAAATATTACAAAATTTTAGCATCTGATTTGACTAAAAGGATTTATTAAAAAACCTTTTAGTCTATTATTTTGTAGTTAAATTTATAAATTTTGAAAAGATTATCTAAGTTTTGTCTCAAAAAATGCGTTAAAAAGCGAGTTTATGCCTTGCTTTGTAAATTTCTCCATTATCTTTTCGATCTGCGGTTTTTCTTGCCAGACTGGCTCATCTACGAGGCTCATTTTAGCTAGCTCGTTTTGAGCGTCTATGTAGCTACCAAGGCTGTCAATTAGCCCCATCTTTAGGGCGTTGTGTGCCAAAAAGACCCTCGCATTTGCCCACTCGTCTTTTTTATTGATGTCTAAATTTCTAGCTACTGCCACGTCGCTTACAAAGAGCATATAAGCGTCATTTACGAGCCCTTGCAAGCTCTCACGCTCTTGCTTGCTCCAGCTCCTCATAAAGGTGCCAGCCTCTTTAAACTCGCCAGCCTTCACCACCTGCTCGCTCACGCCTAAATTTTTGGCTAAATTTTCGATGTTTGCCCCTTGCATGATGACGCCGATCGAGCCTATGAAAGCACCTGGGTTTGCTACTATAATGTCGGCATTTACGCCAGCGTAGTAGCTACCACTTGCCATGTTGCCAGCAGCGTATGCGAGCACTTTTTGCTCTCTTTTAGCCTCTTGACCGCCATGGCTAGCTCCACGCTAGGACTTAGCGCGCCGCCTGGGCTGTCGATGTAGAGTAGCACGCCTTTGATGTTGCTATCCAGCCTTGCTTTTTCGAGCGCATCTAAAATTTCGCTTGTGTCCATTATCGTGCCGGTGATGTCTATGCGGGCTAAATTTGGCTCTTTCATCTTGCCATCTGGCGCGAAAATAAAAAATAAGATCAGCAAAAATACGAGCGCCTTAAAGTAGTTATTTATAAATTTAAAAATTCCCAAAATTCCTTTAAGAATAAGCCTTAAAATTTGCAAATTTTGCCTCCGATATATAGTTTTTTAGCCTCGTTTGTATGAAGTATGAGCTGAAGTATTAGCTCGCTATCGTCGCACTCTAGGTCGTTATAGATTGCTATATCGGCTGCGCGTCCTGCCTTTATCTCGCCGTTATTTGTCCTAAGTGCCTTTGCACCCCCATGCGTTGCAGCGACAAAAAGTCTGGTGGCAAGCTCGTTTAGGTCAAGGCTAGCGTGGGTAAATAGGGCGGCTCTTAGTTCATGCCAGAAATTTAGGCTGATATTTGAGCTAAGCCCGTCTGTGCCGATGTTTAGGCTCACATTGTTTTTAAAAATTTCTTTTAAATTTAGCGCCTTTTTGCCAAGTAGCCTGTTTGAAACGGCACAGTGTGTCACGCTGTGATGTGGTCTAAATTTAGCAAAATCGCTCACATAAACGCAGTGCGTAAATAGAGTATTTATCTCACGAAACATCGCAAAATAGCTATCCGTGTCATACATCGACTTTGGATAAGGGCTAAATCTTAAAAGGTGCTTTTTAAAGCCACCGCTGCCGTGCTCTAGCCACTGCTTTTCAGCCTTGCTCTCTAAAAAGTGCGTGCTAACAAGAAGATCATCTTTTTTGGCTATCTCAAGGGCGGCTTTGGCTAGCTTTGGATGCACAGAGTAGGGTGAGTGTAGCGAGATGGCTGGGGTGAAATTTTGGCTTTTATAGCCCTTTGTTTTTTCAAATTTAGCTAAGAAATTTTGCAAATTTTGCTGAACCATTTGCTCGCTTGAGCCTAAAATTTCACTAAAAAGTACGACTTTTAGAGGGCTAGCGGCTAAAATTTCAAGCTCAGAGCCAAAGCTAGAGATCTCGCCAATGGTGCAAACTCCGCTTTTTAGCAGCGAGCTTATGGCTTCATTCATCGCTTTTTTAGCATCCATCCTAGCTAGCTCGCCACCTTTATCGATGATAGAGCCAAGCCATTTTATGAAGTCGCCGTATTTTAGGGTGCTGACGTTTGAGCTAAATTCCAAATGAACATGTGTATTTACAAAGGCTGGGGCGATCACGCTATCACCAAAGTCATAAATTTTCGCCTCTTTAAATTTCTTTTGCGCCTCTTTTTCGCTTAAAATTTCTAAAATTTTATCGTCCTTGAGAACAACACAAGAATTTCTTAAAATTTTTGGATTTTCTCCGCCAGTGATTATTTTTTTTGCTTTTAGAATTTCCATTTTGGCCTTAAATTTTTGTTATTGTAGCGAAAATTTAGGAACGAAAATGTATAATTTGGGCTATTTAATCAAAAAGGAGTGACATGGATAAGAAGCTAAAAATAATGGTTATCCAAGGGCCAAATATCAACATGCTTGGCGCTAGAGAGCCAGGAATTTACGGCGTTATGAAGATGGAGGATATCCACTCTCAAATGAAGATCGTTGCTGATCAAAATGACGTTGAGATCGAGTTTTTTCAAAGCAACCTTGAAGGCGAGCTAGTCGATAAGATCCAAGAGTGCTTGGGCGATGCTGACGGCATCATCATAAACCCGGCTGCTTACACTCACACCTCTATCGCTATCCGTGACGCGCTAAGTGCGGTTGCGCTGCCAGTTATCGAGGTGCATATTAGCAACGTTTATAGAAGAGAAGAGTTCCGCCACAAAAGCCTTATCGCACCAGTTGCGGCAGGCCAGATCGTGGGCTTTGGACCAGTTGGTTATCATTTAGCAATGATAGGCATGCTTCAAATTTTTGAGCAAATCAAAGCAGTAAGAGCAAATCAAAAAGCACAATGAATTTCATCTTAAAGGATGAAAACGCCGTATTTTACGAGTGTGGCTATAGCTGTGATAATGAATTTTTGCTATGCCTTGATGGTGTAAAATACTTTTTTACGGATGCGAGGTATTATTTCGAGGCAAAAAGCTGCGTAAATGCTGGCGTGGTCGTTCTTTTAGCGCAGAGAAATTTAATAAGCGAGGTTAGGGCATTTTTAAGAAAGATGAAGCCAAGCAGCCTCGTTTTTAATCCTGATGAGTTAAGTTTAAGCGAGTATAACGCGCTTAGCAAGGGTTTTAAGATAAATTTCAAGCCAAAGCCAAATTTTTCTAGGCTAAAGAGAATTTGCAAGAGCGAAGATGAGATAAAAATTTTAAAAAAAGCTAGCGAATTTGGGGCGAAATGTTTTGATGAATTTGCTAAATTTGTGCGTGAAAATGGCGAAGGGATGAGCGAAAAAGAGCTTCATTTTAACGCTTCACTCATCTTTAGGCAAAAAAACGAGCTAGGTCTTAGCTTTGATCCGATCGTAGCGATAAACGAAAACGCCGCAAAGGCGCATGCATTGCCAGGGGATAAAATTTTAAAAAGGGGCGATTTACTGCTACTTGATGCTGGGGTTAAATTTAATCGCTACTGCTCTGATCGCACGAGAACTGCTTGCTTTGATGAAAATTTTAACTTCTCAAAGGAGCAAAAATTTAAAAACGCCAAGATGCAAGAAATTTACGATATCGTAAAAGAGGCTCAGGCTGCTGCGATAAAGGTCGCTAGAGCTGGCGTTAAGGCGTGCGAGATAGACCTTGCAGCAAGAGATGTGATAGCAAGGGCTGGATATGAAAAGGCTTTTTTTCACTCGACAGGACACGGAGTGGGTGTAGATATACACGAGCTTCCAGTCGTCTCAGCAAGGAGTGAAACGCTCATAAAAGAGGGTATGGTCTTTAGTATAGAGCCTGGAATTTATCTAGAAAATGAATTTGGCGTGCGTATCGAGGACGTGGTGGTCGCAAGAGAAGGTGGGTGCGAGATTTTATGAAGCTAGCTGGAGCAAGAAAGATCGTAAAAAGCCGTTTTTGCCCTAGCTTTTTTCATAAAAGAGATGAGTTTAAGTATGAGGCGCTAGTTGGTATGGGTGGCAACATCGGTGACAGCGCAAAGAGGTTTGATAAATTTATAAGAGCGATTAAAAGTGATAGTAGGTTTCATGTAGTTGAAGTCTCGCCGATCCTTATAAATGCGGCGTTTGGCTACGAAGCGCAGGATGATTTTAGTAACGCTGTTATAAATTTACAAACATCTATGAGCCCTAGAGAAACTCTAAAAATTTTGGGGCACTATGAGAGTAAATTTAAGCGCGTGAGGACGTTTAAAAATGCACCACGTACGCTTGATCTGGATATTTTGTATTTTAGTAAAAAAGTCTATAAAACGCCGCGCCTTATCGTTCCACACCCAGGAGCCGATAAGAGGCTTAGCGTGATCGTGCCACTAGGGCTTATGAGAGGTTAAAGGATATAAATGGCTACAAAATTTCATACTTTTACAGGCGAGAGCACCATCGAGGCTTTGAAAAAGGCTCAAGAAGCGTGCGGCGAAAAGGCCATACTCGTTACCACAAAGCAAATTCAAGCCAAAACGATAAACAAAAAGCCGCTTTATGAGATTTTGGTAAGCGTTGAAGAAGACGACATAAAACAGCCTCCAAAGCCAAATGCAAAAGCCATAAACTACGAGAATGCCTACTCTAAATTTAGCAAAAACTACGAGCCGCCAAAACCAAAATTTGAGATAAAAGAGGAGCCTGCTAAATTTGAGGCAAAGACAGCATCACCTGAGCCTTATGACCCAAATGAGAGTGTGCTTTTAAATATCTCAGCTGCTGCAAAAGAGATAAGTACAATCGCAAATGTAAATATCGATGATGTAAAAGATAGAGAGTCAAGCATGCCAAGTGGCATGAATAAAAAAATAGATGACGTAGCAAAGCAAGTAAGCGTGCTAAGCGAAAAAATAGGGCTCATAACCGACATGATCTGGGACGAAAAAGCCCCAAATCGTAACAATCTATCCATCCCGCCGGAATTTGCCAGCATCTACAAGCTCGCAAAACAAAGCGGCATGAAAGATGAGCATTTAGAGGCTATCATGCAAACTACTCTTGAAAATTTGCCAGTTTCGATGAAGAGTAATCCAACCGCGGTAAAAAGGTACTTCTATTCGCTTTTGCGAAATATGCTGCCTTGCAGAAAAGAGCCAAACGATAAAAAACAACGTATTATGATGCTAGTTGGCCCAACTGGAGTTGGTAAGACTACGACACTAGCAAAGCTAGCTGCTCGTTTTGCTTACGGCAATGAAAAGCGCTATAAAACAGGTATCATCACGCTTGATACGTACCGTATCGGAGCGGTTGAGCAGTTATTTCAGTATGCAAAGATGATGAAGCTACCTATACTCGATGTTATCGAGATAGATGACTTTCAAAATGCTATAAAGCAGCTTAATTATTGTGATGTGATACTTATTGATACGACTGGAAATTCGCAGTATGACAAAGAAAAGCTCGAAAGGCTTGATAAATTTTTAAAGCATAGCGGCGCAAAGATTGATGTAAATTTGGTCCTTTCGGCTGGATCAAAGGTTGAAGATCTAATAGAAATTTATAATGGATTTTCATTTTTGGATATTGACACGCTGATAATCACCAAATTTGATGAGACAAAAATTTTTGGCAACGTCTTTTCGCTGATATATGAGACAAATACGCCAGTTAGCTACTTTAGCGTGGGTCAAGAGGTGCCTGATGATCTTGTGGAGGCAAAGAGCGAATTTTTAGTAGAGTGCGTGTTTGACGGCTTTACAAAGCAAAAGGCTAGCGATGAATAATCAAGCGCAAAAATTACAAAATTTAGTCCAGTCTCAAAGCAAGAGCAAAAATACACATTTTATTGCGATAACTAGCGGTAAAGGTGGTGTTGGTAAGAGCACGATAAGTGCAAATTTAGCAAATGTTTTATCAAAAAATGGCTACAAAGTAGGGCTTTTTGATGCTGACATCGGCCTTGCAAACCTTGATGTCATCTTAAATGTAAAAATGGGTAAAAATTTACTTCACGTGCTAAAAGGCGAGTGCAGCCTAAAAGACATCTTGATACCTATAAATAAAAATTTGATCCTTATCCCTGGCGAAAGCGGCGATGAAATTTTAAAATTTAACAATCAATTTTTATTTGAGAGGTTTTTAGACGAGGCGAGCGAGCTTGATGAGCTTGATTTTTTGATCATTGATACTGGAGCTGGCATAGGCGGTAGCACACAGCTATTTTTAGAAGCGGCCGATGAGGTCGTGGTGGTAACTGTGCCTGATCCTGCGGCGATAACTGATGCATACGCTGTCATAAAGATCGTCTCAAGGTTTAAAAATAGTGAGCTTTTGCTTTTAAATATGGTGAAAAATGAAGCAGAAGCGACTAGAATTTATGAAAATATCAAACGCGTTGCTAATGCAAATATCGGGTCTAGCTTAAATTTAGAGCTTATAGGATTTGTGGCTTCTGATAAGAATGTTTCAAGAAGTATAAAACAACGAACGCTTTTTACGGACGACGCTGCTTATGCTGAGCCTAGTGCTCAGATAAAACAGATAGCTTCGAATTTACTTTATAGGTTGGAACGAAAAGTGCTTAACGATGAGCAAAGCAGGAGCTTTGGGGGCTTCTTTAAGCGTTTGATAGAACAATTTTGATGGAGATTGAGCTTTGCGTGCAGAAAATTTTATAGCATTTTTTACGGTTTGTGGTTTTTTTGTAGGTATAGTTTTTACCTTGCTAAAGGTGAGTGAGCCTATCGAAATGCTTGTTTATACACTAGTTATTACTTTGTTTTTTTATCTTATAATTCATATTGTTATCATGAACTACATCGATGTGAAAAGGGCTTTAACTAAAATTTTTGACAAACAAAAACATGAAGAGATCGCAGACTATCTCATCTCTGAGCTAAATACTAGAGAAAAGCGTATGGAAAATATCATGGTAAAAATGACTGCTGAAAATTTTGATTCTGGTAAACGAAATGCACGAGTTAAAGCAAAAGCAGCTTAACGCTTATAAAAACACGATAAAAAAAGAACAAGACGAAATCGTCTTAAAATATATGCCAGCACTGCGTGCAATGGCGTTTAGGCTTAAAGAGAGGCTACCGTCAAGCATAGATACAAATGACCTAATAAGCATTGGCGTTGAAGAGATGATAAAACTTAGCAGGAAGTATGACAAGGAGCAAAATGACTCTTTTTGGGGTTATGGCAAAAAGAGAATTTATGGCTCTATGCTTGATTATCTAAGGACGCTTGATGTTGTTAGTAGAAGCGATAGAAAACTCGTAAAGAGTATAAATAGTGAGATAGATAATTATTTCAATGAGTATGAAGAAGAGCCAAGCGATGAGTATTTGGCCGAAAAGCTTAATGAAGATATTGAGAAGATAAGAGAGGCAAGAGGCGTTAGCGGTATCATTACTATTTTGCCAATAGACGAGCAAATGGAGCTAATTGGTCAAAATGACGTCGAGAAAAGCATTGAGAGAGAGGATCTCATTTTAAAAATAGAAGAAGCTTTAAAAGATTTTGACGAAAGAGATCAGATGTTGGTTCAGCTTTATTATTATGAAGAGCTAAATTTAAAAGAGATAAGCCAGATCATGAATATCAGCGAGAGTAGAATTTCACAAATTCATAAACGTTTGCTTGATCGTATCAGGCGTAGCTTGGGGGTTTAATGGCTGATATTTTAAGTCAAGAAGAGATAGACGCGCTACTTGAAGTTGTCGATGAAGACGGCGATACGAGTAATATCGAGGTCGAAGAGAGATCGCAAGGCGAACAAAAGCAGATTGTTATTTATGATTTTAAGCGTCCAAACCGCGTTAGTAAAGAGCAACTCCGTGCCATAAAAGGCATTCATGATAAGCTTGCTAGAAATTTAGCTAGTCAAATTTCTAGTGTTATGAGAAGTATCGTCGAGATCAGACTTCACAGTGTTGATCAAATGACTTATGGCGAATTTTTGATGAGTTTGCCAAGTCCAACGAGCTTTAATGTCTTTTCTATAAAGCCACTTGATGGAAACTGTGTTTTAGAGATAAATCCAAGTATTGCTTTTCCGATGATAGATCGTTTGCTTGGCGGAACTGGTGAAAATTTTGAAGCAAATAGAGAACTAACCGACATTGAAGTAAATTTGCTTGATGCGGTGCTTAGAATGATCATGCAGCGTCTTAAAGAGAGCTGGTCAATGATAACTGATATGTACCCAAATGTGGAAGCCAAAGAGAGCAGTCCAAATGTCGTACAGATCGTCTCTCAAAATGAGATTGTTATTATGGTCGTTATGGAGATCATAGTTGGCGGCTCAAGCGGTATGATAAATTTATGCTATCCGGTTATCTATCTTGAACCGATACTCTCACGCCTTGCAAACAGGGACATTATGCTTGGTGAAACGAGTGCAAAAAAAAGTAGAAACAAAGAGCTAAAAACACTTATTGGACGAGCAGAAATTTTATATGAAGCTATACTTGGCAAATCGATCATTAGCGTAAATGAGTTTTTAAATTTAAAAGAAGGTGATATTTTAAGGCTTGATAGAGGAGCTGATGATAAGGCGATCGTTTGTATCGATAAAAAAGAAGTTTTCTTAGCTGAAGTTGGGCTTCATAGATTTAGAAAATCTATAAGAATTGAGCAGTTAATACGCTCCGATAAAGATGAGATCAAAAATATCTTAGAAAAATACGAAGAAGAGAGAAAAGCAAAACTAATGGCTTATGAAGCCAACGAACGCAATATGGAAGAAGAAGAGAGCGACGAAGATGATGAATGATTTTTTTAATATATTTTCCAATGAATTAAAAGCTACGATCGAAGGGCTTACAGGTAGAGCTCCGGAAGTTGGTGAGAGAAACGAATTTGACGCACCAACACAAAACGGTATAAAGCCTCCAGTGGTAATGGCTAGCGTTGCTTTAAGCGGAGATATTAATGCTAAAGCTGAGGTTGTATGCACTCCGGTTTTAATAAGTGCCATTAGCGAATGGATGATGGGCGAAGAGGAAATTTCAAAGAATGAAAATTTAGGCAGTGATGAGCTTGACGCTGCAAAAGAGATATTTTCAAACCTTTTTAGTGCCTTTAGTACATCTTTGGGTGCTCAAAAGGGCATGCCAAAGATAAATTTTGAAGTAATAAATGTAAATTTTTTAGATGAAAATTCTTCGCTTGATTTTAGTGTTTATGAAAAGCTATTTTTATTTAATGTCAAAATCGAAGATTTAAGCGAGCATATCGGTTTTGCTTGCGATCATTCGCTAATGAAATTTTTTGAGCCAACAAAGACCGAAGCACCAGCTGCACCAGCGAGCACTCCTCACGTAGCTAAGGGCGATTTTAGCGTTGAAGAGATGAGAAATATCGGTCTTATAATGGACGTTAGACTGCCTATTCGTGTTCGTATCGGCTCAAAAAGAATGCTTTTAAAAGATGTGCTTACTATGGATATTGGCTCAGTTATCGAGTTAAACCAATTAGCAAACGATCCGCTTGAAATTTTGATCGGTGATAAGGTAATAGCTCTTGGCGAAGTGGTGATAATAGACGGAAATTTCGGCATCCAGATCACTCAGATAGGCTCAAAACGTGAGAGGCTTCAACAGTTAAAATAATGAATAATGATTTAGTTAGCGATCTTTTAAATTTTCCAAACGTCTTAAAATATAAAAATAAAAATGTTACCTTCTTTGGCTCGGCTAGATTTGATGAAGAAAATTTCTACTGCAAAAAGGCTTATGAACTAGCTTATAAGCTAAACGAGCTAGGATATGCCATCTTAACTGGTGGTGGAGATGGCATAATGAGAGCCGCAAACAAGGGTGCATTTGATAGTGCAAAATCGCCAAGCATAGCCCTAAATGTGAGACTTCCGTTTGAACAAAATACAAACCCTTACGTCACAGCAAAATATCTCTTTTCAAATTTAAGCCCAAGAAAATTTGCACTTACCGATCGTTCAGTCGCATTTGTCGTCTTTCCAGGTGGCTTTGGCACTCTTGATGAACTTTTTGAAATTTTAGTACTTGCTCAAGTTGGTAGTAAAAAAGTAAAAATTTTTCTTTTTGGGAGTGAATTTTGGCAAGGGCTTGATGAGTTTATAAAAAATACGCTAGTTAGCCAAAAAACAATAAAAAAAGAAGATATAAATTTATACAAAATCACCGATGATTTAGAGCTTATCGCAAACGAAATTTTGACTATTTAAAAATAAGATATAAAATATCCGCTTTTAAATTTCAAAGAGGTAAAAAATATGAAAATAATGGTCGCAATGAGCGGTGGTGTAGATAGCACTATGACGGCTAAATTTCTGCAAGAAGCTGGTCATGAAGTGCAAGGCTGCTATATGATGCTACATCAAAAACCAGGATATCACGAAGAAAATATCAGAAAAGTGAAAAAAGTAGGCGAGTATCTTGGCATAAAGGTGCATATTTTGGATCTGCAGGATAAATTTAATGAGTTTGTCTATGATCCTTTTGTGAAGCTCTATAAAGAGGGCAAGACGCCAAATCCTTGTGCTTTGTGCAATAAATTTATAAAGCTTGGTGCGTTGCTTGATTTTGCAAAGGCAAATGGCTGCGAGAAGCTTGCTACTGGGCATTATGTGCAAGTTATTGATGGATTTATCACATGTGCAAAAGATCCTAGCAAGGATCAAAGCTACTTTTTAGCCCAAGTGCCAAAAGAGATATTAAAAGATGTTATTTTTCCGCTTGGGGATAAATTTAAAAAAGATATAAAAGAGCTTGCAAGAAGTGTAAAAGTGCTTGAAGAATTTGCTACGCAGGCAGAAAGTAGTGAAATTTGCTTTGTGGAAGATACTTACATCGAGGTTTTAAATAAGCATTACAATACAAATTTGCCAGGAAACGTAGTTGATAAAGACGGCAAAATAATCGGTCGCCACCAAGGTTATATGCACTATACTATCGGTAAGCGCCGTGGTTTTGAGGTTTTTGGTGCTCATGAGCCACATTTCGTTATAAAAATAAATGCCGATAAAAACGAGATCATTGTTGGGACAAAAGATGATTTGGCTCAAAAGGTAGTCGAGCTTGAAAACGTAAATTTGTTTATAGATAAAGATAAATTTGAGTGCGAAACTAAGATAAGATATAGAAGCCCTAAACTTGATGCTTTTGTTGAGGTTGATAAAGAGAATAAAACAGCGAAACTAACGCTAAATCAAAATGCGCTTGGTGTGGCGCAAGGTCAGCTTTGTGTTATGTATGATGGCGATAAGGTTATTGCAAGTGGATTTATAAAAGGCTAGTTTTAGCCTTTTATAAAAATTTATTGGGCTCTGTACAATTTTTTATAAATTAAGCTAAAATTTATTGACAAAACATATCTTTTCGTCTATAATACGAGCTCTTTTCAAGTGTTCCGGATTAGCTCAGCGGTAGAGTAGGTGACTGTTAATCACTTGGTCGCTGGTTCGAACCCAGCATCCGGAGCCATATATACCCAAAAATCCATTTTAAGCCCCGATTTTACCGATATTTCAAGAGCTTTAAGCTTTATTGGTTTATTAAATTGGTTCCTTATTTGTTCCCGAAATTTTTTAATATTCCAATTTCTTACCAAGCTTTCTAAGTTAATCTAAGATACTTTATTTTTGTTTTTAAAAATACGAAAATAATTTTTTACTCTCAATTACTCTAAAATACCCTAAGGAACCATAGGGTATTAAAATTTTTGAAAATTACTTAAAAATCATTCAAAAATGCAAAAGTAAACGAAAAGTTGCTGTAATTAGTTATGTAAGAACTAAGCAGAAGGAGAAAAATAATATGCTTAATGAACTATATATAACGACGTAGGGTACAAAACGCTTCTTGAGCACATATCTAGCCAATATAAAGGAAAAGTGGTTTTAGACAGAAAGCAAACCGCATGGGCTCTTGACATCGGTGTATCTACTCTTGATCTTCGTATATCGCAGAGCAGAGATATTCCACGTTATATCAAAATGGGAGATGCAAAGAATTCTCGCATGGCGTTTGCGATAACCGATATTACAGCTTATATTTTTCAAAAAAGGGTTAAAACATGCTCTTAATTTCTATAGTAGATAATAAAGAAAAGGATCAAAAATGAGTAATGCCCTTCAAATAGGCGGATACAACATGGTTCTTTGTGTAAGAAGCGAGTTTTTAACCTTAAAGAAGGCTGCAACAAGATATGAGCACAATGTTAGAGAGGCTAGGCATGCCTCTAAAATCGGATATCTTAGAGGTAACAGCCGAAATAATAGATACATAGTGCTTAGCGAATATAACGATAACGGCAATATGCGAGAGATCGCAGCCGGAGATAAAGAATTTAACGATAAGAAATACATAAAAGCGTTTTTGAGAGAATATCACGAAAAAATGAAAGCCGACTACGAAGTCCAAACTAAAATTTATAAAAACGGCAAGGCGGTAAAGAATCATTGGCGTGAAAATATGGTCGGATTTTCCGAAATAGTCATCAGTTTCGGTACCGATCGGAATAAAGAGCCCAAAGAAGGTTTAAGCCAAACCGAGACAAATTTTATCAACGCCCAAGTTTCGCTTGACAGAGTCCTTAAATTTGCGAGATCATACTGTGCAAAATACGGCGTAAAGTGTTTATTGATTAGCGAGCACAACGACGAAAAGACTAAACACTATCAACTGATTTTTACGAATTATCTCTTTAAAGAACATAGAAATTTAAGATTCGACGGAAAAGGAAATACGAGTAAATTCGGCAGAAGCATGCAAGAAATGGGCGGTATAGCATTTGACGGCATCGCTCTAAGAGGCGAAATAGGCAGCAAGGCAAGACATAAAAATTTAAAACAAATGCACCAAGACGAAAAAGAGTTTAACGACAAGCAAGAGCTAAAAAATTAAAGGCTCAATTAAACTTAAGCGGATTCTCTCTTATCAATTTTAATAGTTTTTGATAAGTTTTCCTGTGTAGTTTTAGTATTATATCTAAATTCGCACTCTTTAAGACGAAGCAAGAAATTCTCTTTCTTAATGCCTTTAAATTTAGATAATCTATGTTTGGCATATCCACAAAAGTTTTCTATACCGTTGATATGATTTTTACCATTTGCTAATTCATTTTTAGAGTGCTTCACTCTATAATGCGCTTTGACTCCGTAATCAACAAAGCCATCATAAGCCTTCCAATAATCAGAGTAAATAATGCTCTCGTCCAGATCGCTAAACTCCGATAATATCGATATCAGTTCATTAGCAGAACAGTTTTTAACTATTTGGGTATAGACCTTACCGTCACGCTTTAACTTTTCGAACACCGGTGTTTTATTTGCCGCGTTTCTGCCTCTTTTCTCAAAGAGAACGCAAGCACAAGACCTCTTACTCTCTTAGCTCCAAAGTAGCTTTCGTCAATCTCTATCTCGCCTGAAAACTTAGATATCTTCTCACTCTCTTTAGACATAAGATTTCTTATTTCTCTAAAGATTTTATATAGGGTTGCTTCTGAAATTTTAGTTAAATTCGATATCTTTGATGCTTCTATATCTTCCGCGAAGTACTTTAGAATTTCTCTAAATTTCTTCTCTGAAATTCGGGAACGGATTATATATTTGTTTTTCATCGAACTCATCGTAACTTAATGCTCCTTTGCGTGAGCTTAAGTTAAAGAGAGCCAAAAATTATAAAGAAAAAATGCTGAAAGAACACACTCTTTTAGCAGTATTTTCTTTGCCTTCGGATGTCTTTCATCCCGGTTCTTCTTCAGTAGCGTATTGTATGGTTTTTGAATTGGGTGTTAGGCATTCTGACACCCATAAAACATTTTTTGGATATTATAAAGATGATGCTTTTCAAAAAAGAAAAAATTTAGGTAGAGTAGAGAAGGCTGAGGGCTCTTGGGCTGAAACGGAGAAAGAATGGCTTAATCTTTATCGTAACAAAATTGAAAAAGACGGAATCCCTGTTTTAAAAACAATAAATGCAAATGACGAATGGTTGGCTGAAGCATATATGAAAATAAACTATTCTAGTATATCAATAAAGAATTTTGAAAAAACCGTAAGAGAATGTGCGTCTTTCGTCGTAAAATTAGGAAAAGCAAATCTGAGCAATACTGCACCTAAGATGCAAAAAATAAATAAAAATTTAAATATTTCTAATTGGAAGTATTTTGAATTGGGAACTTTATTTAAAATTGAATCAACAAAAGGAGATAATACTAATAATTTAATAGAGGGGGGGGGAGACGTTGCGTATATAGCCGCAAAAAAAGAATCAAACGGATACGAATTTATGTGGTCGCTTAATGACAATAAAGAATACATTTCAAGGGGCAATTGTATTTATTTATACAACTTGAGCAAGGAAGCGCAGGCTACTCGCTGTATCAAGGATATGATTTTATCGGAATGAGTGGAAAGACTTCCTGTGGATACAGTGAACGCCTAAATAAATATAATGGATTGTTTTTAACCACTATATTAGACTTAGAAAGAAATAAATTTTCATACGGTAGAAGTTGGACAGGCGATAGGCTCCTAAAAACAAACATTTTGTTGCCAGCCATAAAAATAAACGAAACCGATTTTGAGCCAGATTGGGATTTTATGGAAAATTATATAAAAACACTAAAATTTGCGAACATTATTTAGATTTAATAAAAAAATGAATTTGTGCGGATACTACATAATGCCGAAAAATATCGGAGCCGAAAGAAGAAGCAAAGGTTAAAGACGAAACGATAGAAAATTTACAGGATAAGTTAACTATATTAGAAAACTTTAAAACGAAGGTCATTGGTTTTATCTCAAAAATAAGTAATTTAATACCGAATGTTAATAAGCTGCTAGATGATGAGTCGACGGAGATAAAAATGAGATAAAAGACAAGTATAGTAGGGATGGGATGGAGATATAAGCAAGTTATCGGCAGCAAGAAATCTTTAATAGATTGTTATAGAGTGGGTACCGGTAGGACAAATTTTATCAAAATGACTAATATGTGATTTTTGCTTTCAAAATACGATTTTAAAGGCAAATTTAGCCAAAAAAGGAATATTCTAAATTTACATATTACTTAAATAATTCTTAAAGAAATATACTAATTTTAAAACTAAATTTATATTTGCAGTTGTATAATAATCTCATAATTTTCAGTAATACTAGAAAGGAGCAAAAATGGAAGAGATCGTAAAGACCACCTGTCCATATTGCGGTACGGGCTGCGGCATCGATCTTATCGTGCGAAACGGTAGAATCGTAGATGCCAAACCTAGCAAAGACCACCACGTAAACGACGGCGAGCTTTGCTTAAAAGGAATGTTCGGATGGGAGTTTGTAAACTCTCCTAAACGCTTAAGCCGACCGATGATGAGAAAGCTAAACGGCGTCTACGACAAGCACGGCGAGCTTGAAGAAGTGAGTTTTGAGGAGGTTTATGATTTCCTCGCGGATAAATTTAAATCCACCGTCGAAAAATACGGCCCAAGCTCGATCATGGGCTTTAGCTCTGCGCGCTCAAATAACGAAGATAACTACATTTTCCAGAAATTTTTCCGCGCCCAGGGCAGCAACAACGTCGATCACTGCGCCCGTCTTTGACACGCTCCTACAGTGGCAGGTCTTGCCAGCACGCTAGGAAACGGAACGATGACGAACGATTTGGTCGAATTTGCGACCGACACGGACGTATTTTTACTCATCGGTACCAACACGAGCGAGTGTCACCCGATCATCGCTATGCAGATGCAGCGCGGCCTTCAGCGAGGCGCGAAGATGATCGTCGTAGATCCAAAGCGCACCGATATGGCCAAAAAAGCCGATATTTTCTTGCAAATCCCGATCGGAGCGAATATCAAAACGCTAAATACGATGATGCATGTCATAATCGCCGAAAATTTGCAAGATAGCGAATTTATCGAGAAGTACTCCGAGGGATTTGAATATCTAAAAGAAGCGGTTAAGGACTTCACGCCTGAGCGTTTCGAGCGCGAAACCGGTATAAAAAAAGAGCTTGTCATAGAGGCAGCTAGGATGTATGCTAAAGCAGGCGCGGCGGCAATTTGCTACACGATGGGTATCACGCAGTTTAGCGACGGAACGTCAAACGTATTTTCGCTATCAAATTTAGCCGTTTTAACCGGAAATTTAGGCAAAAAGGGTGCTGGCGTAAATCCTCTACGCGGTCAAAACAACGTCCAAGGCGCATGCGACATGGGCGCGCTGCCTAACGTCATCCCGGCCGGCGCGGTAAATAGCCCTTATGCACAGGAGCAAGCGCGCAAAGTATGGCACTTTGAGCTAAATCCGGTTCCGGGCTTTAAGCTAACGCAAGCGCCGGATAAAATGGATAGCGGCGAGCTAAAAGTCCTCTACGTCTACGGCGAAAACCCCGTAATGAGCGATCCTTGGACTGAGCACTTCGCCCACGCCGTGCATCATCTAGACTGCTTTATCGTGCAGGATCTTTTCTTTACAGAGAGCGCGCATAAGGCCGATGTGGTGCTACCTGCCGCGGGCTGGGGCGAAAAGGACGGAACCTTTATCAACACCTCTCGCCGCGTTCAACGCACTCGCAAGGCTAGCGAACCCGTTAGCGGCGTGGAGCCTGATTGGAAGGTCGTTTGCAACATCGCAAACCGCATGGGGATAGAGGGGTTTGATTTTGCGAGCCCTGAGCAAATTTGGAACGAGCTAAGGGAGCTTATGCCTAAATTTTTCGGCGGTATCAGCTACTATAGACTAGGCAAACTAGGAGGTATCAGCTGGCCATGCCCGGACGAGGAGCATCCGGGTACGCCGGTGCTTTACTCCGATCACAAGTCCATGCTGCCTGGCGGCAAATTCCGCTTCGCGCCGGTACTTTACGTAGATGATAAAGAGGGACGCGCAAAGGCTGAGGCCGAATTTAGAGCCAAGATGAATATCCCGGAGGGTTACCCCGTCGGTAGCGGCGCGCTTAGCGAGGTGCCTGATGAGGTATATCCGTGCCTATTTACGACCGGACGCAAGGTCTATCACTACCACACCGGCACGATGACTAGAGAGTGTCCGGCTCTTGAATACGGTGCGGGCATCGAGGGCGCGCTCATAGAGGTGAGCCCGGATATCGCTCGCGAGAGAGAGCTAGAGGAAGGCTGCTACGCGCTCGTGCAAAACAAACGCGGCCAGATCGCGGCCAAACTGCGCGTAAATCCGGATCTAAAAGAAGGCACGATATTTACGACCTTCCACTATAGCGAGGCCGACGGTAACGAGCTAGCAAACGCCGGCGACCCAGATCCGCTCTCAGGCATCACACCGCTAAAGATGACGATAGCAAATATCAGACGTCTAAGCGAAGATGAGTTTATCAAATTTAGAGAGCAAAACGAGATGTCGATGCACTCGGCAAATCCGTATTTGTCTCCTGTTAGAGCGTAAATTTAGGGCGGGAGACCGCCCTTTTATACTTAAATTTATCCATTTTATTTTAAATTTACCCGTATTCAAATTTGACAAACTAACGCGTAAAAAATTTAATAAAGCTAAAGAAGTGTGAGTCAAATTTGACGCAGACAAAACGCGTCAAATTTGATGAGATTGCTCACCCCTGCAATCTCGGCGAGAGTGAGCTAAATTTTAAGATTTTATCTTAAGCCTATCGCCAGCATAGTAGGCGAGCTTCCAGGTCGGAGTTTGTTTTAGGTCTTTAAAGCCGTAGCCGCGAGCCTTGACTCTATCGCCGTAGATCTTCTCTATCATCGCTGATTCGCCTACTAGCAGCGCCTTTGTAGAGCACATAGCCGCACAAACCGGCACCTTTCCTTCGGAAATTCTATCCTGGCCGTACTCTTCGCGCTCGGCTTCGCTATTCGTCGGTAGCGGACCGCCTGCGCACATCGTGCACTTATCCATCGAACCTTTGGCTCCAAACACTCCCTCGCGCGGAAACTGAGGCGCGCCGAACGGACACGCGTATAGACAGTATCCGCAGCCGATGCAGATATCTTTGTCGTGTAGCACGATACCATCGCTCCTGATATAAAAGCAATCAACCGGGCAAACCAGCGAGCACGGAGCGTCCTCGCAGTGCATGCAGGCTATCGAGGTTGATATTTCCTTACCGGGTACGCCTTCGTTTAGCGTGATGACGCGGCGGCGGCGGATGCCAAGAGGCAGCTCGTGAGCCTCGTCGCAAGCCACCGCACAGCCGTTACAGTCGATACATCTATCATCGTCGCAGTAAAATTTAAGTCTATTGTTATCGTTAAATTCGCTCATTTTACGCCTTTTCTATGCGGCATAGACCGCTTTTGGTTTCAGGAATCTGAGTGTTTATATCATATCCGTAGTTAGTGACGGTATTTGCGCTCTCGCCTACCGCATAAGGCTTGGTGCCTTCCGGGAAATTACCCGTCATATCAACGCCTTGCATATAACCCGCATAATGAAATGGCATAAAGATGGTGTCGGGTTTAACGGACGGTACCACTCTGGCGCGCACCTTAACCTTAGTACCTTCAGGCGAATGAACCCAGATGAAATCCCAGTTTTTAATGCCGTATTTAGCCGCAAGCCCAGGGTGGATATCAGCAAACATCTCAGGCGTTAGGCGGCTTAGATACATACTAGCTCTCGTCTCCATGCCCGCGCCGCTAAAATTTACGAGGCGAGCCGTCGTGAGGATAATAGGAAACTCTTTTGAGTAGTCCTTTGCTAGCTGGACGGATTTAAATTTCGTATCGACGCGGTTTTGAAGTTTCTTATCCTCAAAGCTCGGATACTTTTGCGCCAGATCGAATCTAGGCGTATGCAACGGCTCTCTGTGAAGAGGAATTTGATCCGCAAAAGTCCAAACGATCGTCCTAGCTCGCGCATTGCCGTACGGAGCGATATTTTTCTCCATGCATTTTTTAGCGATGATATTACTATCGTCATGTATCCAGCTGCCGCCTATTTTAGCCTTTTCATCCTCGCTTAGCGTGATGCCTAGCACCTTTTCGATGTTATCTTTTTTGATCTCCGGATATCCGCCCTTGACAAACGAATCTACTGGCGCGCTACCGTCTGCAGCTAATTGGCTAACTCCGTTATGCTCTAAGCCGAAGCGGTTTCTAAAACCCATGCCGCCTTGCCTAACGGACTTGTTTATATCGTAAAGTATCGGGCTACCCGGATGATCCTCAGTCCAGCACGGCCACGGCAAGCCGTAGTATTCGCCTTCGACTACGGTGCCCGGTTTCCCTAGACTTGTTTTTTCGTCAAATTTATCCCAGTTTTCTTGGTGCTTTTTGAGCCTTTCCGGAGTCCAGCCCGTCATGCCGATAGTTTTAACTATATTTGCGATCTCGCGCGTAGCGACTTCAGGCCACTCGATCTTACCTTCGGCGTCTCTGATCGTGCGCGTTAGCTCGTCATAGTAGCCTAGCCTTTTGGCAAGCTCAAACAAAATTTCGTGATCCGGCATACTCTCAAAGAGAGGCTCTACGACCTGGCTTCTCCACTGGCCGCTGCGGTTTGTCGCTACAACCGTACCGCTGGTTTCAAACTGCGTCGCCGCAGGCAGTATGTAGACGTCGTCTTTTTTGTCCGTTATCACGCCGGCATCGTTTACGAAAGGATCTACTAGAACCAAAAGCTCAAGCGCGTCTAGGCCCTCTTTTACTTTTACTTGTTGCGCGGTAGAGGTGATACCGTTGCCGATCACTACTAAGGCTTTTATACTGTCGCCGGCATTATCTACGGCTTCGTTGTCGTTTTTACCGTCAAGCACGCCCGCCCACCATTTTGATAGCGTAAATCCGGGCTTAAACATCATTTCAGGCTTAACGAAATTCTTTTGGAGCCATTCAAAATCGACCTTCCACATCTTAGCGAAGTATTTCCAGTTGGCTTCGTTTTTTGGATAGTATCCAGGTAGCTCGGTCGGCAAATTCGCCATATCCGTCGCGCCTTGAACATTGTCGTGGCCGCGAAGGATATTACAGCCGCCGCCGCTAACGCCCATATTTCCTAGCACTAGTTGCAGGATCGGAGCGATACGGGTATTTGAGCTGCCTATTGTGTGCTGAGTTAGACCCATCGCCCAAACGACCGATCCCGGGCGATTTTTAGCGTAAACTTCGGTTATCTCAAGAAGCGTCTCTTTTTTGATCCCGCAAACATCGGCCACGACTTCAGGCGTCCATTTGGCAGCCTCTTCGCGGATCAGATCCATACCGTAGACGCGGTCGTTTATAAATTCCTTATCTTCCCAGCCGTTTTGAAAGATGATATTCATCATGCCGTACATAAAAGGTATATCCGTGCCGGTGCGAATTTGAGCAAAATAATCAGCCTTAGCCGCAGTTCTCGTGTATCTTGGATCGACCACGATTAGCTTTGCGCCGTTATTTTCCTTCGCTTTTAGAAAATGTCTAAAGCCGACTGGGTGATTTACCGCCGGATTTGCGCCCACTATAAAGATAGACTTCGCGTTTTGGATATCTCCAAGATGATTGGTCATAGCTCCGTAACCCCAAGTATTCGCCACACCGGCGACTGTAGAGCTGTGTCAAAGACGTGCTTGGTGATCTAGGTTATTAGTCCCGAACATCGCTACGAATTTGCTTATATAATAGCTTTGTTCGTTGCAATCTTTTGCAGAGCCTAGAAACATTACTTGCTCTGGATTTTTTTCGCGATACGCTTTTAGTTTGGCGCCGATTTCATCAAGAGCCTCTTTGTAGCTGATGCGTTTCCATTTGCCGCCTACTTTTTTCATCGGGTATTTTACGCGGCAGTGAGAGCGCACCATATCGATGACGTCACTGCCCTTACAGCAGTGGCCGCCAGCGCTTACCGGGTGATCTTGGGCTACTTCTTGGCGTACCCAAACGCCGTTTTCTACCTCGGCGCGCACTCCGCATCCAACGGAGCAAACCGTACAAACGGTTTTTACGATTTTAGAGTTTGGAAACGGATTTGCCATTTCTTCTTTTGTGGCGCTTCTAGTTACGCTGCTAGCAGCTAGTCCGCTCATGCCGCCCGCTACGCCCGCTAGCGCGGCCATTTTTAAAAACGATCTTCGCCCGACTGCGTTTGAGTGGGGCATAAGACGTAAATTTGCCTCAGACATATTTATCCTTTCTTAAATTTTATTATTTTGCTTGTTCGTAGTATAGATCCCAGTTTTTGCTTCTTTTATAAAGCACCTCGGTCTTTTTGCTTTTACCGTATTTTAGGTTTGACGCCGCTGCCGTCGCTACTCCGGCCGTAGCCGCTACCGCGCCGACTAGCCCCGCCTTTTTTAAAAATTCTCGCCTATTTTTTTGCATTTTCTTCCTCCATAGCTTTTAGCTTTCTCACTCGGTTTTTTTGTCTTCTTATGGCCTCAGATCTTGAAACTCCGTCCAAAGTCTTTTTGTTTTTGCCTTGATTTATAGGACGCGGCGCGCTTAAAACTACGCGCTCAAACTCTATAAATCCTTGCAGAAGCACTGCGACGTCTTTATAAATTTCGCTGCTTTCGTGGTTAAAAAGACTCTCTATAAACTCGTCGATGTTTGGGTTTATGATCTCTTTAAAAAGCTGCTCCTCAAGCTCGCCGTATAGCTCACGCTTGCCCTCGCGTGCTATAAATTCGCTCATTAGCGCAAACACGAAGCCCACGTTGTCTTCGTTTTCTTTAAATTTAGCCTCGTCGCGCCTAATGTCTGTGCGGGCTAAAATTTTACGCACTTTTGCGCAGGCGTGTCCGACCTCGTAGCCCTCGTCGTAGTAGGACAGCGAGTTTCTAAGCGGACTTGGCAGAGCGTGGAAAATTTCATCGAATTCATCCGCTAAATTTTGCGGATTTTTTTCGTCGAATTTTGCCTGTATGCGCATTATGGCAGTGGCCGATTCCTCGTTTAGAGCGTGCGCTGCGGCAAGGCCTAGCATCGCGTTTACGCCTGCAAATCTATCCGCGTCTTGGCTAAAAACGAAAAAACGCGAAAATAGCGAGTAGTAAAGCCCACGTCCCGCCGCAAATTCGCCCTTGCTAGTCATCGCCTTCCTTTATCATTTTTGTCTATTTTTTGAGATTTTTTCTCGATTGTGAAACTATACTACTTTTTGGCTTATTTCTTATACTTAAAAAAAAATAAATCAAAAAAATTAATATATGCTTAAATATGCCTTAGTTGCATATTGCTTACGGCGAATTTTAGGAGGTAAAATAAATATGAAATTTCAGCATATATATTGCATTTACGCTTCATTTTGATGTTTACTTTTAACTAGGCTCTTTTAACGGGCGTTAAACGAGTCTAAATTTAAAATTTAAAGCGAAATTTGCAAAATTTCAGGGCTCACTCAAGCCCCAAAAACGCTTCCTCGTCAAATTTAAAATAAATATTTTCGCCGACTCTAAAATTTTGCGAATTCGCCACCAGCGTTTTAATCAAAAAGTCGCCGACCTTGATTTTCACCAAAAGCTCTTTGCCAAGATAGAGCGAAACCGAGTGCAAGATGCCGCCCAAATACCCATCTATCGGCGTTTTGCTTAGCGTTATTTTGCTTGGATTTACGGCGATCTTTACGGCGTTACGCAAATTTTGCGGCAAATTTACGCTCGCATTTTCGTCAAATTTTAAAACCCCGTCCCGCGAGTCAAATACATTTTTGTATTCAAATTCGCACACGCGGCCCTTGTGTAAAAAGACGTTTTCCTTGGCGACCGCGCTTAGCCATTTATCATCGTGGCTAGCGATCACAAAGCCGCAGCTGTATCTTTGCTGCATGTAAAGCACCGCCTTGCCAAACAGCTTTGAGGTGCCCGCGTCCACGCTATTTGTCGGCTCGTCGAGTAGATAAAGCCGCGATCTAAGCGCCAAATTTAACGCAAAGCTAACGCGCTGCGTCTGCCCCGAGCTTAGCTCAAAGTGGCGCTTGCTTAAAAAGCTCTCGTCAAGACCGACCAAATTTAACGCCTCGCTCGCTCGCTCGTCAAATTCTCCCAGTACTCCGCGGCTTTTTAAAACGGCTCTAAAATTTTCCCTCACGGAGCGTTTTAAAAGCGCGGGCTCTGGCAACAAAACACTAACGTCGCGCAGTAAATTTAGACTCGGCGCGCTGCTTCCCCACAGCCGCACCTCGCCGCTAGTGGGCTTTTGTAAAAACGACATTACTCGCATTAGCGTGCTTTTGCCACTACCGTTGCTGCCAGTTAGCGCGGTGATTTTGGTGACGTCGATATCAAGGCGCGGGATATTTAAAATCTCGCTCGCGCCGTAGTTTAGGCGTAAATTTCTAACGTTTATCACTTTGCGCCTTTCTCGTTAAATTTACGAAAAGACTCAAGTTTGACGCGCCTAGCGCGCTTTTTGCGAGCGTAAATTTTTCAAATTTGTCAAATTTCATCGGTCAAGCCTTTTTAGCGCGTGTATCGCCAAATTTACGGCAAACGCAATAAAGATGAGCACCAAAGCCAGCGCGATACCCATGGCAAACTCGCCTTTGTTCGTCTCCAGCGACACTGCAGTCGTGATCGTGCGGGTAAAATATTTGATATTTCCGCCGATCATCATCGCCACGCCGACCTCGGCCACGATACGCCCGTACGCCGTCGCTACGACCACCATCAGAGCATACCTTAGCTCGTAAAGCACGCAGCCCACTAGCCGCGGCGCGCTCAGGCGTAAATTTAAGATCGTTAGATAGTGTTTTTTGTCCATATTTTCCACGACGCTAGCGCTTAGCGAGATGATGATAGGTAGTGCTAGCACAAACTGCCCCAGCATCACGGCCTTTAGCGTAAAAAGCAGCCCAAACTCGCCAAACGGGCCGTTTCGCGTGATAAATGCATACAAAATAAGTCCGATCGCAACGGTGGGCATCGCAAGCGCCGTATCGCTGAGCAGTCTCAAAATCCTGCGCCCTTTAAAATCGTAAAATCCCAGCGTAAAGCCTAGCGGAAAACCGACTAAAATCGCAAAAAATATCGAAACGCTCGAAGTGTAAAGCGTCGCCCTGATCGCCGAATACGTTTCCTCATCGCCGCTAAAAAGCAGCCTAAAGGCCTCTAAGAATCCGTTTAGTAGAAAGTCCAAATATTATTTCTCCGTATGTTTATATGGTTAATTTAATATGCTATAATAGCATACTTTTAAAAAAGGAGAAAAATGAAAAAAGTAATATTAGGCTCGCTAATCGCGAGCGTTTTGGCGTTCGCGGGCGATAGCGAACTCATCATGGCAACCACGACCAGCACCGATAATACGGGCCTACTAGATGCGATCTATCCTGCGTACAAGGCAAAAACAGGCGTCGATATCAAATGGACTGCCGTAGGCACGGGAGCAGCTTTAAAACTAGGCGAAAACTGCGATGCGGACATACTTTTCGTGCATTCGCCAAAAGTTGAGAAAGAATTTGTAGAAAAGGGCTTTGGCGTCGAGAGAAAACCCGTAATGTACAATGACTTCGTCGTCATCGCCGATAAATCTATCGCCGATAAATTTAAAGGCAAAGACATAAAAGAGAGCTTTGAGCTGATCAAAAAAGAGAATATCAAATTTTTCTCTCGCGGCGATAAATCAGGCACCGACAACAAAGAAAAAGGTATCTGGAAAAAAATCATCGGCGAAGTACCTGAAAAAGACCGCTGGTACATGCAAACAGGTCAAGGCATGCTAGCTACCATCAACACTGCAGCCGAGCAAAAGGGCGTGACGTTCACCGACCGCGGCACCTACATCAAGTACGAGGACACCAAAAAGGGCGCGCCTGAGATGGTCATCATCAACGAAGGCGACAACGATCTAAAGAACTTCTACTCGCTAATCGCGGTAAATCCGAAACACTGCGCTAAAGCCGACATCGAAAACGCGAATAAATTTATCGAGTGGGCGACAAGCGAAGAGGGTCAGAAATTTATCGGCGACTTTAAGCTGCTAGATAAGCCGCTTTTCACGCCTGACGCGAATACTCGCAAGAACTAATTTTATTTACGCGCAAATTTGAGTCGAATTTATGGCTTAAATTTGCGTGATTCAGGCACGCTTTGCGCCCGTTTTGTAAATCAAAATTTATTTTTTGCCTCTTCTTCAAAATTAAACTCTCCGACGCTATTTTTCAATACTTCAAAACATTCATTACTAACGGCTTCATCTTTAGTATATGCTTGATATATTGCTTCCCCTTTTTGCTAGATTCTATATCTCGTTGAGGATTAATTATCAGTAGCCACTTTGCACTACCTTGTGTCAAGTTAAAGGTACTTTACTTTTTGTAAACAGGCGTACATATATTTACTATCTCTGTTTCTTCAAGGTATAGTGTTGTATCAAAACAATCCTTATGTTCAGTAAAGTGAGAACTATATGAAGTATAAGCAGTGTTATAAAAATTCATAATAACGAACTTCAAAAACTGATATGGAGTCAATGCAGATGATACTGGTATTCTGCAATTTCTATATTGACCTATAGTTAGGTGAGAAACTGGATGAATAATGGGTTGGCTTATCTTCTCCCCATGACTATCCTTTCCATCATCAAAATCAAACCTTAGAGGCACAGAAACTACTCTTCTATCTAAAATATCACTATAAATTTCATCTTCCAAATAAAGGTCTGATTCGTTTTGAAATATCTCTAAATCAGGTGCAGGGAAAAAAGCCAATCGGTGACTCTCTATTTTATCTTTTCTAAATCGATATTGCATCTGTATTAAGGCTCCATCTATCATTTTTATATTGAACATTCTATTTCTATATAACTCTAAATACATATCTGTATATGGAATGCTCTTTAAAAAGATATTATTGTCATAAGTACTCACACTCACCTCTTCAATCCCCTCTGAATATTTCCTTATAGATGGAAAATTTTGATCATCACAAAGCCCGGTTTTAATTATATCAGCTGTTATCCTTTCTATCTGGGTATAAATTTTTTTTGCAGTCAGCATTAGAACTGCTCACCTCTTTTCAACAATTTTTTTAGGCGAGCAATCTGTACTTCTCCCAAGTCTTCCAAGAAAATTTCCCCGTTTTCAAGCTCCGTAACTAAATTTTCTATATTTATTTTGCTTTTCTGAACTCTATTCTTTTCTGCTGCACTCATATCACGATTAACTATGTTCATTTTTTCTCTTTGAGATTTATCTGGATAAATAAAATCCAAAGTATAATTGTGAGACTTTATTTTTTTATATTCATCAATTAATTTATCCATATCTTCTCCAACACCTAAAACTCTTACCCAGGCTTTACTTCTTGTTATAGCTGTAAATAACTGATTCCTTTTCTTAGCTAAGTCATAATAAGAATCATAACAAGATTCAGCATTTATAACATATACCATAGCTGCCTCATTTCCTTTAGCTCTATAAATACCAGTAAATGCCACTGAGTCATTGTTTTCTGCAAAAAATATATCTGGTGTAGTATCTACTCCAGCTGTATGAGAATTGATATTTTTTTCAAAAAGCATAGCTCGAATAGGGGCTACATTTACTTTTGTAGTCAACGGATCAGGGTTAATTACAATAATATCATCTGTCCTTAATTCATCTTCTTCTAAATTAGTCTTTATTTGTTGAGCAACCCATTCATTCTGTTCTTCTTGACTTTTAAAAGACTTAAATATAATTAAATCATCGATATCAGAATGCTTTTCTAAGAATTCGGGACTACTTGATGCAGTTCTTGCCAAAATAACATGCTTTCCATCTTCTAAAGTTCCTTCTTTTACCTCGTATCCAACATCCCCCCATAAGGAATGCTGCTCAAACATTTGTACCAAACCTGTTTTTGAATTTGTCTCGTTCTCTCTATATATGCCAAAGCCTAGTGCATGGGCTGTCACCAATGCAGGTCTTGAATTTCTATAGCACTTTTCAAGAATAATATCCTGTTGTGGTTTTCCTTCCTCAGGGGCATAAAATTTAACTTTCGGTGTTCCGTTTTCAAAATTACCAAATATCTCTTCCGGTGACGGTAGAGACTGTGTTCTTAAATTTTGCAACTCATCGTATGCGTAAACCAATCTTTTAGGATTCTTTGACATCTCATAACACATCCTCAAAAAGCTCGGCGAAAAATCTTGCGCTTCATCAACCAACACAGCATCAAATATCTCCATAACATTCGATTTTACTTCATTTAATGCTTTTTCACATGTTTCTCCAAATGGATCTAATGAGCCAAACCTATTTCTCGCTGTTCTATAATCTCTATATTGCACATTGTTTAAAGCACAAAAAGTATAGTATATCCCATTATTATCTCCGCCGCCAGAAGAACCCCATGCATGCATAATTTGCAAATTATCCCAATCGGGTTCTTCGTTTGTTTGTTCTATATAAAATGTATTAATTAATCGTCTAAGTTGCCCTTTTAACGATCTTGTATTAAATGTAATGGCTATCTTCCAGTCAGGATGCTGAGCATGCAAATAAGCTGCTTTTAATGCAAGTACTATTGTTTTCCCCGATCCAGCTAATCCGCGTATCCTTTGCACCCCCTCAACAGTTTCTATTACCGCTTGACTCTGTCTGTTATCTAAATTAGCAATAGAGTCCTCCAGTGTCTTTAGCTTAGCACCCTTGGAATTAGCACTTAAAACCTCTTTTCTCTTCTTCCCTTTTCTAATGGTTGAAATTGCTTGTAGAACTGAAACTAAATCATTATAATACTCTTGGTCTTTCCATTCCACCTCTGAAATACATTTTGTCATGGTATTAATATTACATAAAGGATAGTCCTTATTATAGTCTGTTAGCAATTCAATAAATGGAGCAAAAGTTATCACATTTATATCAACACACAATTGCCTTTTTTTCACCAATTGTTTGTATCCTTTTAATTTGGATTCAACTTTATTAGCACAGTCATCCTGGATTTCTTCATAACCTTCAATATTCTTATTTTCAACTAAATTAAAAATAACCAATCCCTTTTTTTTAGAGATCCATAATGCATCTATAGGATACGCCCCCTCTACAGTTCCTATTATTGGGTATCCAATATATAGATATCCTTCTAAGTCACTCTCCATTTGAAAATATTTTTTTAATTCTTCACTGGCTAATGGTTTTTGCGTTGACCCAATAATTATATTTACCATAACAATTCTCCTTTTATTAATTTCACCATATCATTTACTTTTATCTACCACATAACGTTACCGACCAGAGAGGAGGTTTTCTCTATTATTTTTTGACTTAAGACAAGTCAAATGGATTCTCTATTATAAATTTTAATAAAATGCGATAAAAGCTCTTTTATAGAAACGTCACTTGTGTAAGTACTTTGCTTGTTTTGTACTTTTGGTATTATTATATCTAAAATTCGCATTTCTTCGAGTCAAACAAGAAATTCTCTTTTCTTATCCCTGTTAAATTTAGCTAGTCTATGCTTGTGGCGTATCCCCGTCTGCTTGTAGTGGCAAGATGAAGTCGCAACTAAAAAGTTTTCTATACCATTGATATGGTTTTTACTATTAGTAAATTCATTCTTTGAGTGTTTTACTCTATAATGAGCTTTGGCTCCATAATCTACCAATCCGTCATAAGCTTTCCAGTAATCAGAATAAATCGTGCTCTCGTCTAATTTGTCAAACTCCGATAATATCAGTATCAGTTCATTTACAGAACAGTTTTTAACTATTTGGATATAGATCTTACCGTCACGCTTTAGCATTCCGAATAGCGGAGTTTTATTTGCTACGCGCCTCCACCTCTTTTACCCCTTGCACTTTTAGACCCGAAGTAGCTTTCGTCTATTTCTATCTCGCATGAAACTTAGATACTTTTAACTTCGCTACGCTCGTTACTTTTTAAGATCTCGCACTCGCTAGCCATTAAAATTCTGATGTTGTTGGTTATTTTATCCAAGAGAGTGTAAGTGCAAAATTGATTGTTTTTTCTGATATTTTGGTAAAATCTTCTATTTTTTACAGCTTCTATATCGGCCGAGAAATACCATAAAATCTCTCTAAATTTATTTTCCAAAATTCTGGAGCGGACTATATGCTTATTTTTCATCGCTCTCATCGTAACTTAATACTCTTTATGCTTGCGTTAAGTTACAATAAATCTTAAATTTTATCTTTTTTTACGCTTAAAAAATCTTCCCACCGAACATCTCATACATCGCCTTTTCCTCGCCCCAAAGTTCGCGGTGCTTTTTGATACAGGATTTTATCGCGCCCGCGAGATATAGCACGTCTTGCTCGGTGTGCGTGTAGTGCAGGCTCACGCGTACGAAGCCGGGCTTGCTCTCAGGCATGCGCCCCTCCTTGATACCCAGCAGATCGTGAGCGTACGGCCCCGCGCACATCACGCCCGCGCGCGTCTGGATACCGAAGTCGTTACTTAGGCTCGCGGCGAAATCATACGCCGAGACGCCGCGCACGTTAAAGGAAATTATCGGCAGCCGCGGCGCGCCCTTTGGAGCGTAGTTTATGATCTCGTCAATGCCTGCTAGCTCGCTCTCAAAGAGTCGCGCTAGCTCGTCCTCGTCGCTTTTTATTTGCTCGAAGCCCACCTCGTTTCGCAGCGCATATGCCAAATTTGCCCGCATAAGCCCGATTATGGGCGGCGTACCGCCTTCTTCTAGCTGCTCGGGATTTTTTAAAAACACGTGCCCTTCGCGGCTAGCGTAGGCGACTGTTCCGCCCGCGGCAAAGGTCGGCACATCGCTGTTAAGTAGCTCCTTTTTGATCGCCAAAAGCCCGCAGCTTGCGACTCCGCCGAGTAACTTATGCGGCGAGAGAAAAATAGCGTCGAAGTAATTGCAGTCTAAATTTGCGTGTGAGCTCAGCGCCGCGCAGTCAAAGGCGATGATGCCGCCCGCAGCCCTGATTAGCTCGCTGATCTTTTTATAATCACTGACGACGCCCGTGACGTTTGAGGCTGCGCTAAACGAGCCGATGATACGGCGCCCTGTATTAATCTTCAAGATGCGCTCAAGCGCGAGCAGATCGATCTCGCCCGATTCGCTAAGCGGCACGCGCAGGTAGTCGCAAAGCCCCTCGCGAAAGCTAAGCTCGTTTGAGTGGTGTTCGTAGGGCGAAACGAGCACGAGCGGAAGCTGCGCGGCGCGTAAATTTGCCTCGCCGATTGCGCTTCTGGTTGCAGGCGGCAAGTAGATGCCAAGCAGCTCCTGAAATTTCTTGATCGCGGCCGTCGCACCCTGTCCGCAGGCGATGAGACAAAACCGCTCGTCAACCCCCAGTAGCTTTTTTAAGCTCTCTCTCGCGTCCTCGTAGTGACGCTGCGTGATGATGGCGCTGGAGCTGCTGTCAGAGTGGGTGTTGGCGTAGGTTTTGAGGGCGTCTGCTATCTCGCGCTCTACGGGCTCATAAGCAAGCCCCGAAGCCGCGAAATCAAAATAATGCACGCCCGGTTTTAGGATGATATTTTTTTGTATTTCGTCTAAATTTAGCATTTTTTACTCTTTAAATTTGATGCGGTAATTATATTAAATTTTCGCAAATTTAGGGCTTTTGCGGTGGAAATGATTTAGTAAATTTGGAGATTAAATTTGAGCAAGTTAAATTTAACCGCAAAGCGGCAAATTTAACTTAATAAAGCAGAGAATCGCGAGACACAGAGGCTCACGACCATTTTATTATTTATTTATAAAATTTTTTTCTAGCCACTCGATAGCTTTTGCCTCAGTTTCGAAGCGTCCGCTTTTAGCGACCTGATTCTGCCCCTCGTAGAAGCGAATCCTGATACCGTCTTGGACGCTATCTACCTTTACTCTAGTGATCTTGTCTTTGTTTAGATAGACCCTATCGTTTAGTTTTACGTACATTTTTTCTCCCTTAAATTTGATGTGGTTTTATTTCTTTTTATCTTTTGCGTCGTTTTTGGTCGAGTCCTTTTTCTCGCCGTCTTTTTTCAAAAATAGCTCCTTAAAGCGCTTATCCGCAAAGTCCTCGATGTCGTTTTGTAGCTGCCTATAGGCGTTTATGAGCTCGTGCGCGCGCTCGTTTAGCGTCGTGCCGGCATTTTCGCCGCCGCCTTGCTTGGTGGTAAAGAGCTCCTCTTTTAGATTTTTTTGCAAAATTTGCAGATGATTCCAGCATTTTTTATAGTTCATGCCTAGGATTTCGGCGGCCTTTGAGATCGAGCCGACCTCGGCGATGACGTCCAGGACTTCGGTTTTGCCCTTACCGAAAATCAGCTCGCCCTCGTCGTTTTCTATCCAAGTTTTGGTTTTTACTCTCATCTTTTTTCCTTTCTTCTCCTTAAAACACCCCAGCTGGCAGTATTTTACGTCGATTTTATAGTCTTTTAGCGTCGAGCGGATCGTCTTTAGCCCCACGCCCGCAGCTGCGTCTCTAGCGTCTTTGCACAGTATTCTGCCCTTTTCGTCGGTCATTTGCTTTAGCTGCGTCATCACGGTGTATTTGCCGCGTCCGTTTTCCAGTCCGCCAAACTGCCCCAGCTCGCAGTTGTCGATCTTTACGCCCATTTTTTCGACCTCGTCGCTAACCTCGCCGATCTCTACGCCTAGCTTTGCAGCGATCTTAAACGCCGCTCCGCAGTCCAGCCTGCCATTTGGATTTAGCAGTTTTTCGATCAGTTCTCGGATTTGCTCACTCACGGATTCTCTCCGCGCCGCTATATACGTTTATGTTTTCGCCGCGCGCAAAGCCGCACAGCGTGAGGTTAAATTTACGCGCTATCACGACGCCAAGGCTAGTCGGAGCCGTGCGCGAGACGAGTACGGGGATGCCGTGCATGACGGCCTTTGCGACCATCTCGGAGCTGAGCCTGCCACTCACCATCAAAAACGAATTTTGTAGCTGCGAGCCTGCCAGTACCGCTTTGCCGACGGCTTTATCTATGGTGTTGTGCTGAGCGATATCCTCGCCGATAAAAAACTGCTCGCCGCTAACAAAAAGCTTGGCCGTGTGCACGCAGCCCGTCATCTCGTATAGCTCGCACTGCGTGTAAAACTGCCCCATCTGGCGTAAAATTTCGTCTTTGTTAAATTTGACGTCGGCCTTTATAGCGCGCGCTGCCATAGCCTCAGGGTCGATGTTTGCCGTCGAGCTGCGCCCGCAGCCGCTGATTATCACCTTTTCCTCGTCAAACTGCTCGAGGCGCTTTTCGTTGATTTTAGCCTTTACCCGCACGCTTAAAGCATCCTCTGAAAGCTCTATACTCTCGATATCCTCAGGGCTTGCGATCAAATTTTCGCTGATGAGATAGCCTGCAGCTAGTGCCTCCTGATCGGTCGGAGTTGCCATGAGCGCGCCGAAACGCTTGCCGTTTATGTAGATCTCAAGCTTGATCTCGCGCACCAAAATATCATCAACGACGCTTTTTTGCGCGCCTTTAAATTTGGTGATTTGGGTCGTAAAAATAGGTTGCATGATTTTCCTTAATTTTTGCGAAATGATAGCTTGAAAATCTAAATTTAAGATTTGATTGTAGTGAAATCTTGCTTAAATCAAGAAAAAACTTAAACTATTTTTAGTACGATTTTATCGGTATCTGATGATGATTTATATATGCAAATTTAGCATATATCTTAAGATATTTTTTGACTAAGATTTTATCATTATCTATTATTTGTATAAGAAATAAAAGAATAGTAAAAAATATTATAAGGCTAGAATTGGATCGCACATAACTTGCTGTATATAGGTTAAATCTTGAAAAATTATAAATATAATTTGCAGCCTGACGTAAGACCGAGAAGGAAATTTATATTATAGAGTCAAATTAAAAAAACTAATTTTTGTCAAGCTGTATTTTACTGTTATATAGTCCGTGCACGACTCAAACACGCCGACCGTATATAAAAAGCCCTTAATTATATTCATTAAGGGCTTTTTATATGAAAACTTAGACATTTTGCCGATGAAAAATCATTTTCGAGCGATAAGGTTTCGTCTAAGTTTTTATATTTTTCTTTTTGCCTAGACAAAGAAAAATATCGGCCGTCTGCCAAGACCTTACAGCAAACTCATTTGAGTTTGCTAAGTAAGTACTAACATATTGTCTTATGTAAGGGTTGTTTATTCTTGATGTTTTGATAAATGATATTAAGTTCTAAGACTATACGATGGAATTAGAAGCTGTTATTTTTTATTAAGTTAAAGTAAATTTTGGTTTATAGGGAAATTTACTTTTGTTTTTTTATTTGGCATTTTAGCGCAAATTTTAAAAATTGAGATTTTGTTGGTTTTTATATAGCATAAATAAAGATTAAAGTAGAGATTGTTTTTTGAGCAAGAAATAAAAATCAAAAAGAAGAGTATTTTTGTGCGGGATTAAGATTATTTAATAAAACAAGCGTCGCTATAATATAGCTGTATTAGTTTTCGCAGTCGTATTAACCCCTCGATTTAGTTGCGTTTTGAATATGCCCATGTTATAAGAGCCTTATTTTTCCAAATCCTAACTATCGTATCCGCAAGAATCCCGTCTTGAGAATCGACAAAGCTTAATAATTTACGGCGAAGAGATAGATTTGCTTATCGTCGTGGATAAGCTTTTAACAGGCTTTGACGCGCAAAGAGCAAGCACGCTTTATATAGATAAACAGCTAAAAGAGCATAATCTGCTCCAAGCCATAGCTAGAGTAAATAGGCTTTATGACGGAAAAGACTACGGCTACATTATTGATTATAGAGGGCTTTTAGGCGAGCTTGATCAGGCGCTTACTAGCTGCGTCGCTAAGTGGCTTTGACTCAGAGGATATAACTGGAGCTGTGATAGACGTAAGAAGCGAGATAATAAAGGCTAAGACTTACTATACTCATCTGGACGATCTTTTTAGCGGTGTGAAATTTAAAGACGATCTGGAAAGCTACGTGGCGGTTTTAGAGGATGTGCAAAAACGAGATGACTTTAAAGAGTGGCTATCACAGTTTGCTAGGGCGTTTAAGCTAGCGCTTTCAAGCGAGAGAATTTCTGATATCTTAAGCGAAGAGGAGATCAAAGCTTATAAGCAAAGGGTTAAATTTTATAACGAGCTAAGAAAGGCTGTGCAGCTAAGGTATCATGAGGCTTGCGACTTTGGCAAATACGAAGCACAGATGCAAAAGCTACTCGATACTTATGTAAATGCACAAGGGGTCAATGAGCTTACAAAGCTCGTAAATATCTTTGAGACGGAATTTGACGATGAGGTGCAAAGAGTCGAGGGCAAAAACGCAAAGGCTGATACGATCATCAGCGCCGTAAGCGCGGTGGTAAAAGAGAAAATGGACTCAAATCCAGCCTTTTATAAATCAATAGCGCAGCAGATACAAGATATCATCGAAGAATACAAGGCAAAAAGGCTAAGTGAGGAAGAAAAGCTTGCCAAAGCAAAACTGCTAAAAGACCTCATAACTGGCGCTTTAAAGCCAAATGAAGATAGGTATCCAAAAGAATTTAATGGTAAGAAAATTTTATTTGCTATCTATGATAATTTGCTTGACATTTTGGCAGATGTGGAGCTTGTGGATATTGAGGCGGTTGCTAAAAATTTGAGCGTGAAATTTTATGAAATTTATGAAGAAGCCTCAAAAAAACCAGAATGGCACAAAAATAAAGACGTAGAAAATGAGATAACAAGCGCGATGGAAGATGCTCTTTGGGGTGTTGAGGACGAGCATGGAATTTCTATCGACGATAAAGAGAAAATTTATCAAACCATCCGAGGAATAGGGATAAGCTTTTATGCAAAGTGACGTAAAAATCATCAAAAAAGACGTAAAAAATATCACTTTAAAAGTTAGACCAAACGGCGAAGCGATCCTAACCGCGCCAAAAGCCGCAAGCGATGAGCATATAAAATTTATCATAGAAAAAAGAGCCAAGTGGATAGCGCAAAAGCGCGCGTTTTTTACCTCGTTTAAGATGCCCGAAAAAGAGTATGTAAGTGGCGAAGACTTTAAATATCTTGGGCGAAGCTACCGGCTTAAAGTTGTGCAGTCTAAAGAGGAGCGCGTAAAGCTACAAATGGGCTATCTTGAGCTCTTTGTGAAAGATAAAAGCGACCTAGAGCAAAAAGAAAATTTAGTCTATGAGTGGTATCATGAAAAGGCAACGTTATATTTTTTTAATATCTTGCAAGAATTTAACAAGATAGTAAAACAAGATATCAAAAGCGTAAAAATAAGGCAGATGAAAACAAGATGGGGGAGTTGCAATCCTTATAAATCATATATAAATTTAAACATAGAGCTTATCAAAAAGCCAAAAGCATGCATCGAATATGTCATATTTCACGAGCTTGCTCACCTGCTCTATCCAAATCACTCAAAGAAATTTTATGACTATCTAACGCTTTATATGCCTGATTGGCAAAAACGCAAGGAAATTTTAGAAAGAGTTTAGAAAATTTGGCTTAAATTTTGGACTATTAAACATTTTTTGTATTTTAAAAATATTTTAAAATCTAAGGAAAAGTGATGAAAAATTTTTAATTTTTTAGTGTTGATAAAGTAAGTGGTGGGTTCACCAGGACTCGAACCTGGGACCATCCGGTTATGAGCCGGATGCTCTAACCAACTGAGCTATGAACCCGCAGTTGAAAGAAAATCGTATTATACAAGAAAAAGCTTATCTAAATATAAAAATAACTCTTTTTTTCTAGCATATAAAACTGAGAAATTTTTAAAGTAAAAGCCCTAAAAATAGGGCTTAAAATCATTTATAATTTTTAATTGCGGTGTCTAAAATTTCTTTTGCAGCATTTGCATCTTTAAATTCTTTAACTTTGACCCATTTGTTTGGCTCAAGAATTTTATAAGTTTCAAAGAAATTTTTGATCTTATTTAGTGTTGCAACTGGCAGATCCTCGTAGCTTTTTATCGCATCATATCTTGGATCGATCTTTGTAACCGGCACAGCCAAAAGCTTTTCGTCCATACCCGCCTCATCTTCCATCACCAAAACGCCTATCAAGCGGCAAGGAATGACACTACCAGCTTGGAGCGGATACTCATTTAGTACCAAAATATCAGCTGGATCGCCGTCAGCCGCAAGTGTATTTGGTACAAAGCCGTAGTTTGCTGGGTAAAACATCGCTGAGTAAAGCACACGATCAACTACGACAGCACCGCTATCTTTGTCAATTTCATATTTAATATTTGAGCCATAAGGTATTTCGATTACGGCATTTATTTTGTCTGGGTTTGAGCCAGCTTTGATCTTTGAAACGTCCATATATTCGTCCTTTTTATTAGAAATTTTCGTGATTTTAGTATTTTTTGCATTAAATACGCGTAAAATTTAACTACTTTATAACCTCTATGCTATCGACATCGATCTCTGTTTTCATAAGGTCTTTATCCACTTCGCCTCTTATTCTTAAAGGCGTATATTCGTTGGCTGTTATGTTACCCCATTTTTTGTTGTCGATCTCAATAATAATGACATCACCATTTTTATCGATAAATTCATATTTGTCTGATTTTATGTGCGATTTTATTTTGCCCTCAAGTACGACTTTAGCGTCGTCTTTTAGTTTCAAAGCCTCTTTTGCGCTTATCGTTTCGCTTGAGTGCTTTGATGTGAAGCCCCCAGCCATTGCGATGCTAGCAGCTAGTGAAGCGATTATGATTTTTTTCATTTTTATCCTTTTAGAATTTGTTGTAAAAATTTAAAAGGATATTACATTTTTGATGTTAATGAAAAGTAAGTTTTAAAACCTTGCACCTTTTGATGCAAGGTCTGTAAATTTATAAAAGTTTAGCTAGTAAATTTTTGATATCGGCCACGATCTCGTCTATACCGCGTTCACCGTTTACTACATGAAGTAGTTCTTTTTTGCTGTAAAATTCACGGATAGGCACGATCGGATCAAGATATACTTTCATGCGGTTATTAAACACTTCGTTGTTGTCATCAGCACCTCTTGCACGGCCGAGCACTCTTGCCCTTGCCACATCTTCGCTAACGTCTACTTCGATGACGCCTTTAAGAGAAATTTCTTTTTGCTCGCTTAATACCTTGTCAAGCTCTGTCATTTGCTCAACGCTTCTTGGGTAGCCATCTATTATGATGTTTGATTTTTCTGAGCCTTTAATGGCTGATACGATCGCATTTACGACAACATCAAGCGGAACTAAATTTCCTTTTGAGATAAAGCCATCTATCAGCTTACCAAGCTCGCTACCGCTAGCTACTTCAGCTCTTAAAAGATCACCAGTCGAAAAGTGTGCAAATTTCTCATCTTGCTGTGCGATGAGTGATGCGTCTGTCGTTTTGCCGCTGCCTGGAGCGCCTATGATTAAAAATAAATTCTTCATTCTTTCCCTTTTTATATTTTTTAAGTGTCTTTGAGTGAGTTTGAAAATTTCACCCTGCAGCAGACTATATGTCTAGCTTTGGGATGAAATTTTCTACACAACATCCAAAATCATCTAAAAAATTTAATCTTTAAAATAAAATAACTCAAATTTAGACATCCAAAAAGTCCAAATTTATTACAACAAAATTTTAAGCCTTTTGCTCTTTTTCTCTTATCCTTAGTCCTAGCTCCCTAAGCTGCTCGTTACTAGCGTGGCTTGGTGCTTTTGTGAGTGGGCACTGAGCACGCTGTGTTTTAGGGAATGCTATAACATCACGAATTGAGCCTGCTTTATTTACAAGCATATTTAGCCTGTCAAATCCGATCGCGATACCACCATGTGGAGGCGCGCCAAATGTCAATGCATCAAGCAAGAAGCCAAATTTCTCACGCTGCTCCTCTTCGTCTATGCCAAGAAGCTTAAAGACCTTTTGTTGGATGTCATTTTTATGAATTCTTATACTTCCGCCGCCAAGCTCAAAGCCGTTTAGCACAACGTCGTGAGCGATAGAGAGAATGTCCTCAAGATCAGGCTCGTCTATATTTTTTGGCATTGTGAATGGATGGTGCATCGCAGAGTAGCTACCATCATCATTTTGCTCAAACATTGGGAAGTCAAGCACCCATAAAAACTCAAGTTTGTCTTGATCGATGATATTCATTTGCTCAGCTAGGAAAATTCTAAATCTTCCCATGTAGTCAAGCACGACTTTTTTCTTGCCAGCACCAAAAAATACGACGTCGCCAACTTTTAGTTCACATCTTGAGACGATCTCGTCAAGATCGCTTTGCTCGAAAAATTTACAAAGTGGGCCTTTTAAACCATCTTCTTTCATCTGGAAGTAGCCAAGACCTTGCGCGCCAAATTTACGTACAAATTCCTCAAATCTATTCATCTCACGCTTGCTAAAGATATTGTCACCATTTGGTACTTTTAGCGCTTTTATGCGGTTTTTCTTCTTATCTTTTGCGATAGAGCTAAAAATTTCATTGCTTGAGCGCTCGAAAATATCGATCACATCGACCATTTTGAGGTCATATCTAAGATCAGGCTTATCTGAGCCATAAGTCTCGGTCGCCTCTTTGTAGCTCATGCGTCTAAATGGCGTTTTAATATCGTATCCGCAGGCTTTAAAGATATCTTTTAGCATCGTTTCAGCCATATTTATGATATCTTCTTGCTCCACAAAGCTCATTTCGATATCTATTTGGGTAAATTCTGGTTGGCGATCAGCCTTAGGTCTTCGTCACGGAAGCATTTTGCTATCTGAAAATACTTATCAAAGCCAGAACACATCAAAAGCTGTTTAAATAGCTGTGGGCTTTGTGGTAGCGCATAAAACTGCCCCGGATATACACGGCTTGGCACTAGATAGTCTCTCGCACCTTCTGGTGTTGCACGTGTTAAAACAGGAGTTTCAAACTCGATAAAGCCCATTTTATCGAGGCTGTTTCTAGCTGCTATCGCCGCACGAGAGCGCATTTTAAAGATATTTTGTAAGCGTTCGCTTCTAAGATCTAGAAAGCGGTATTTTAGCCTGATGTCCTCATTTACGCTCTCATCGCCTATCATAAATGGTAGCGGCTCGCTTGGATTTTCGATGATTAGCTCGCTTACTATTACTTCTATCTCGCCAGTTTTTAGCTTTGGATTGGTTAGTCCTTCGCCTCTAGCTCTTACTTTTCCTTTTGCTTTTAAGACATATTCATCTCTTACTTTTGCAGCAATATCATGTGCTTCTTTGCTGTCAGCCGGGTCACAAACTAACTGTATAAGCCCGCTAACGTCTCTTAAGTCGATGAAAACAACGCCGCCGTGGTCTCTATATGTGTTTGCCCAGCCACAAAGTATTACTTCTTTACCGATATCAGCTTTGCTAAGATCGGTGCAATAATGACTTCGCATAAAATGCTCCTTTGCAATGTTTTTTAGGCAATTATAATCGCTTTTTTCTTTTGAAAAGCTTTGTTAAAATAAAATATGTTACAATCATTTACATGAAAAATGAACAAAAATTTAATACTTTTTGCACAAAAAAAGTAGGACTTATTGCTAAAGATTATCCATTATTTAGGCAAGATTTAGAAAAATTAGAAAAAATTTTAAAAAAGTATAACGCAGAAATTTTGCTTGAAAAAAATTGTGCTAAGCGCATAGAAAAAAGTGGTTTTGAGCTGATAAAACTAGCCAAAGAGTGTGAATTTCTGATCACTCTTGGCGGAGATGGCACGATCATTTCAACTTGTAGAAAGCTAGCCCACATCTCGCCACTTGTCCTTGGCATACACGCTGGTAGACTCGGATTTCTAACTGACATAATGATTAATGAGAGTGAGAAATTTTTTAAAGACTTTTTTGATGGTAAATTTGAGGTAGAAATGCCTTTTATGCTCGATGTCACGCTTCACAAAAATGATGGCAAAACTGAGCAAAAGATAGCATTTAACGATGCAGTCATCGTTAGTAAAAATGGCGGTTCGATGACACATATCGAGGCACTTTTAAATGAAAAATATTTTAATTCATATTTTGGAGACGGCGTTATAGTAGCGACACCTGCTGGAACCACGGCATATAACATGAGCGCAAATGGCCCTATTATCTATCCATTAAGCGAAGTTTTTACAGTAACTCCTATCTGCTCGCACTCACTTACACAGCGTCCAGTCGTGCTCACAAAAAATCATACGGTTAAATTTAGAACAAATAGCGATGCGATTTTGGTACTTGATGGTCAAGATAGGTTTGATATGAGTAAAATTTCAGCCGTTAGCATGAGTCTTAGCGATAAAAAAGCGAGGCTGATACGCCATATTGGTAGAGATTATTTTCAAATTTTAAAAGAGAAACTTCACTGGGGTTATAATGATTGATCGAATTTTGATTAAAGATTATCTAAATTTTAAAAATGTCGAGCTAAATTTCAAAGAAGGTCTTAGTGTATTTACGGGCGTTAGCGGCGCTGGCAAGTCCGTACTAATGAGCGCGATCATGGCTGTTTTTGGCCTAAAAGATAGCGAGGCAAGGCTCATTGAAGCTGACGTGGAGCATAAATTTGAGCTTGATGAGTTTGGCATAGAAAACGAAGAGGTCAATATTTTCAAGCTTTTAAAAGATAAGAGCACGAGGTATTTTATAAACCAACAAGCCATCTCAAAGAAAAATTTAGCCCAAGTGGCGCGCGAGCACATCAAATATCTCTCGGCAAAAGAGGCAAATGAATTTGAAAATGAGAAATTTCTAAATTTGCTTGATAGGCTAGAAATTTCAAAAAATGAGAAATTTAAAGAGATAAAACAAGAATTTGAAGAGGCGTTTTTAGAATTTTCCAAAATTTCAAAAGAGCTAGCCACTATAAAAGAGGAAGAGAAAAAGGTCGAGGAGCTAAAGGAGCTTGCTAGCTTTGAGATCGAGAAGATAAGAAGTGTCGGGCCTAAAAAAGGCGAGTTTGAAGAGCTTATGGAGACTAAAAAGAGGCTTAGTAAAAAGGATAAGATAAATGAGGCGTGGGCTAGGGCTGAGCGGATATTTGAGCTAGAGCACAGCGTAAATGAAGCACTAAGCATTAGTGACCTTGACAATGGCTTTTTTGAAGATGCAATGAACGAGCTAAGGGTTGCAAGAGATAGCCTAAATATGGAAGAGCTTGACGATATCGATGTTGAGAGTGTGCTTGATAGGATAGAGGCACTAAATGCCATCATTAGGCGGTACGGCAGCGAAGAAGAGGCATTAGAAGCGCTTGCTAAAAAGGAAAAAGAGCTTGCCAGGTATGAAAATTTAAGTTTTGAAAAGAGTGAGCTTGAGAAGAAATTTGAAATTTTAAGCAAAAAAGCGAATGATCTAGCCAGCGCTTTAAGCAAGGCAAGGGGCGTAAATTTAAAAGAGCTTGAGAGTATGATAAATTTATACCTAAAAGAGCTTTATATGCCGGATATCACGCTAAAAATAGAAGAAAAAAGACTTGATATTTTAGGGCTTGATGAGGTTTGTTTAAATTTAAATGAGACCTCGCTTAAAAATTTAAGTTCAGGCGAGCTAAACCGCCTAAGACTGGCTTTTATAGCCGCATCTAGTGAGATCACAAAAACGGGCGGTGATGTCATCATACTTGATGAAATAGATGCAAATTTAAGCGGAAAAGAGGCTATGAGTATCGCAAATGTTTTGCTTAAGCTTGCAAATTTTTATCAAATTTTTGCCATTTCACATCAACCGCAGCTTAGCTCAAAGGCAAATTCTCACTTTTTGGTAGAGCGTCATGGAGAAAACTCTGTCGTAAGAGAGCTTGATAAAGATGAACGAGTGAGCGAATTAGCACGTATGATAAGCGGTGAGCACATAAGTGAAGAGGCAATAAATTTTGCGAAAGGGCTTTTAAAGTAGCTTAATTTAAATTATTAATTTAAGCTTTATAAATAAATTTATTTGATAAAATCGCCACTAATTTGATAAAATTTTTGTAGGAATAATATGGAAAGAATCCTTGTAGTTGATGATAATAAGGCGTTAGCAAAGCTGATTGTTATGCAAATGGAAAAGAGTATTGATGAGATGGCAATTGATGTCGCATATAGTTTTGCCGAGGCTCAAATGCTAATTAATGAGCATGACAAAGATTATTTTATGACTATTTTGGATTTAAATTTGCCAGATGCTCCAAATGGCGAGATCGTTGATTATGCACTTTCCAAAGGACTTTCAGCTATTGTTTTAACAGGTAGCATTGATGATGAAACAAGGGAAAAATTTATAAATAAAGATATTGTTGATTATGTTTATAAAGGGAATATGGATGATATCAACTATATCTTCCAAATGATAAATAGACTGAGCAAAAATAGACAATACAAGGTTTTGGTTGTTGAAGATTCGCTCCCTTTTAGAAATATGATAAAAAAGATATTAACTAGCCTTCAGTTTAAAGTTTTGGCTGCGGCTCATGGCGAAGAGGCAATGAGTTATTTTGCAGATAATCCTGATATAAATCTTATAATAACTGATTATAGAATGCCGGTAAAAGATGGCCTTGAAGTTTTAAAAGAGGTTAGAAAAGAAAAAGATAAAAATAGTCTTGGCGTAATTGTTATGACATCTCCTAGCGAAAAGACTGACGCATCAATATTTTTAAAAAATGGTGCGAGCGACTTTATAGCAAAACCATTTTCAAAAGAAGAGCTAATATGTCGTGTTAATAATACGATTGAAGCGATGGAAAATATAAATAAGATAGCAAATTTTGCAAATCGTGACTTCTTGACCGGGGTTTATAATAGAAGATTTTTTTATTCCGACGTGGAAGAGTATGTTCAAGCAGCTGAAGAGACCAATGAGCCTTATGCTTTTGCAATGATTGATATTGATTATTTTAAGAAGATAAATGATACATATGGCCATGATGGCGGAGATAGGACACTAAAATCAATCGCAAAAATTTTAAATGACAATACAAAAGGAAGCGATATTGTTGCAAGATTTGGTGGCGAAGAGTTTTGCGTTGTGCTTAAAAAGATAAGCAGAGAAGAAGCTGTCAAATTTTTTGTAAATTTACGAGCAAAAGTGGCTGAAAATGAAGTAGTTATAAAAAAACAAAAAATAAGAGTGACCATATCTATAGGTGTATCTTTTGGCAATGGGCATTGCGAGATAGATGATATGCTTGAAGCTTGCGATTCGGCACTTTACACCGCAAAAGAAAATGGTAGAAATAGAGTAGAAATAGCTTTATGATTATAGATACGCATTGCCATTTGGATAGTAAAATTTATGATCTTGACCTTGATAAAATTTTAGACGAAGCTAGAAAATTGGGGATAGATGGCTTTATTATCCCTGGAGCTGATATCAATGATTTACCAAAATCGGCTAAAATATCGCACGAAAACAGCGACATTTTCTTTGCTGCTGGAGTTCATCCATATGATAAAGAGAGTTTTAGCATTGAAATTTTAAGAAATTTTGCTAAAGATGAAAAGTGTGTGGCAATAGGTGAATGTGGTCTAGACTACTTTCGCTTGCCAAAAGATGAAAATGAAAAGATAAAAGAGAAAGAGGAGCAAAAACGTATTTTTTTAGCTCAACTTGATTTGGCTGTTGAGTTAAAAAAACCCGTTATTCTTCACATTAGGGAGGCTAATGAGGACTCTTTTAATATCTTAAAAGAGTATGCACCAAAGCTTGAAGCCGGAGCGATTTTGCATTGTTATAATGCTTCGCCACTTCTTTTAGAGCTTTGTAAATTTGGGAATTTTTACTTTGGCATAGGCGGTGTTTTAACATTTAAAAATGCTAAAAATTTAGTCGAAATTTTGCCAAAAATCCCATTTGACAGGATAGTTATTGAAACTGACGCTCCTTATCTCACGCCAGAACCAAATCGCGGCAAGAGAAATGAGCCGGCGTTTACGACATTTGTTGCTAAAAAGATAGCTGAAATTTTAAACCTTGAGTTTGAAGTTGTTTGTGAAAAAACTTCAAATAATGCCAAAAGGTTGTTTAAGTGCTTTGCTTAAATTTTGAGCGTTGCACTTGTTTAAGATGCTAGCATCTTAAGTTTTGACACGAAAAAGGATAGAAATGAAAGCAATGCTTAAAATATTTTTAATATTTGCATGTAGTACCTTGCTACTAGCAAATACGCCTGAAAAGAGCTCATACGACACTCAGGTAAAAATTTTAAAAGAGCTGGACATTGATGCTAGCTTTATGAAGACTTCTCACTATGCAAAGATGAGGCAAGGTATCAAACAATCACAACTTGAAACATTTACAGAAGCTCTAAAAAATGGTTATATGTATATACCGATGGTAAAAGAGCAGATCAAAAAATCAGGCGTACCCGAGTCATTCTTTTATCTAGCTATGATAGAATCAGGCTTTTCAAATCACACAGTCTCAAACGCAAAAGCTACTGGCGTGTGGCAGTTTATGGAGCAAACGGCTAGACTGCATGGTCTAAAGGTAGGACAGTATGTCGATGAGAGAAAAGATCCAGTAGAGTCTACTGTTGCAGCTACAAATTATCTAAAGTCGCTTAAAAATCAATTTGGTAAGTGGTATCTAGCAGCTATGGCCTATAACTGCGGCGATGGAGCCTTAAAAAGAGCTATACAAAAAGCTGGTACAGATGACCTTGTAACGCTTCTTGACGCAGAGAAAAAATACCTTCCAGCCGAAACTAGAAATTTTGTTATCAAAATTTTAAGAGCAGCATATACCGCAAAAGACGCGGACTTCTTGATGTCTAAAGATTCATCTTTATTGAACATAAACGGAGGACTAAAGCTTGTAAAAGTAAAAGTACCTGGCGGTACAAATTTAGCTCAAATAGGCGATAGTATCGGCCTTAGTACAAAAAAGATGAAAAATAACAACCCACATTTAAAATTTGTATTTACTCCACCAACCCTAAAAGATTATTATGTTTATATCCCTGAAAATAAAAAACAGCTTTTTGCAGAAAATTTCAAGCCATTTAACGGTAAAAATAATTTTTATACCTACGTTGTAAAAAAAGGCGAAACATTACTTTCTATCTCTAAAAAAACAGGTGTTAGTCATAGAGCGATCAAGGACTACAACGAGCTTAGCACAAATGCCGTAAGCTATAATCAAAAACTAATTATTCCATTTTCTGCCCAAAATAAATCTCAAAACTATATAGTCCAAACTGGTGATACGATAGCTTCTTTATCTAAAAAATTTAATGTAAGCGAAAAAGATTTAAAAGATGCAAATTCTTTTGCTAGTTCAAATTTAAATGTTGGAGCAAATATTGTCATACCATAAGAGCCTAAAATTTTATATAGGACTAAGTTTTACTCTTCTAGTTACTGGTTGCTCTTGGAACGGGGCACCATTTACACCAAGTGGCCCAACTAATGTAAAGGGCAACAATTCAGCTTCTATCCAAAAAGCAACAATGAGACCTTACACGATAAATGGCAAAACATACTACCCAACCGTTGTAAGTGTGGGTGATAAGGCAAGTGGTACGGCAAGCTGGTACGGTCCAAATTTTCATGGCAAAACAACCTCAAATGGCGAAATTTATAATATGTATAACATGACTGCAGCACATAAAACTTTGCCGATGAATACAATCCTTAAAGTAACAAATTTAAGAAATCAAAAAAGCGTCATTGTGCGTGTAAATGATCGTGGACCTTTTGTGGCTGATAGAGTTTTAGACCTTTCAAAGGCGGCTGCAACTAAACTTGATATTATCGGTACAGGCACAGCTCCAGTCAGTATGGAAGTCATAGGCTTTAATGAAGATATTAATGCTATTGCAAGCATTAACACTCAAGCAAAACCGACAAGCACTGGCATAAAAGTGCCAAATCCAGTCTCTCCGACAGCTCCAACTGGAGGCATTATTATTTCGTCAGAGCAACGAGTCGTAGGTGGAGATTTTATGGTGCAAATTGGCTCATTTAAAAACCTTGAGGGCGCAAACAGATATCAAAGAGAACATCAAAGCATAGATGGCTATAAGTCGGTAGTTAGGACATTTACTATAGATGGCTCGACCATTTATAGGGTATTTTTAAATGGCTTTAGAAGTGAGGACGAGGCTAGGGATTACGCAAGAAGCGGTAAATTCCAAGGTGCATTTATAGTAAGAGGTTAGGGCGTGAGAGAAGAAATTTTAGAACTAACTAGAAATACAAAAGAGACACAAATCTCAATGAAGCTTAAAATTTATGGCTCTGGGGTTGCAAAGATAAGCACAGGTATTGGCTTTTTTGACCATATGCTTGAGGCATTTACCAAGCATTCTTTGATTGATCTTGAAATTTTATGCAAGGGCGATACACATGTGGATTTTCATCACAGCGTTGAGGATGTCGGCATAGTTTTGGGTCAGCTTTTAAAAGAGACCTTGTATCCATTAAGTGGCGTTGAGAGATTTGGCGAGGCAAGCGTTGTTATGGATGAGGCGGCTGTTTTTTGTGCGCTAGATCTTAGCAATAGAGCCTACCTCGTATATGAAAATTTTAATGAAAATGCTAAAGTAGGGGAGTTTGACACGGAGCTTGTTGAGGAGTTTTTTAGGGCAGTTGCTGTAAATTCTGGTATCACACTTCATCTAAATCAAATTCGCGGTAAAAACACTCACCATATCATCGAAGCTACTTTTAAATCATTTGCAGTCGCACTTCGTAGAGCTCTTGCTAAAAACGCAAGGATAGGCACACCAAGCACAAAGGGTGTTTTATGATAGAGATTATATTTTTAGACATTGATGGTTGCATGACTGATGGCAAGATCATATACAATGCAAATGGTGAAGAGCTTAAATTTTTTGATGTAAAAGATGGCTATGCGATAGAAAGCTGGTTAAAGCTTGGCAAGAAAGTAGCTATCATCACTGGCAGAAAGTCAGCCATCGTTGAGCGAAGAGCAGAGGATCTAAAGATAAATCACGTCTATCAAGGTGTTGGTGATAAATTTGAAGTGGCGAGTGAGATATTAAAATTTGAAGGGCTTAACTTTAAAAACGCAGCAGCTATCGGTGATGACTACAATGACTATAAAATTTTAAATGCAGTTGCTTGGAGCTTTAAGCCAAAAAATGCGATAAAAGAGCTTGATGTAAAGACAAAACTAAAGCACAAAGGTGGCAATGGCGCGGTTAGAGAGATGATCGAGCTTATTATAAAATCAGAAAATTTATATGACGAGTGGTCGAAGCGTTGGTTGTAAAAATTTTCTACTTCGTCGTGGCTATTTTTAGTGTCGTGATGATATTTCTGGCAGCTCAAGATCCATATCTTGCAAATGTTTTAAAGATCGATACAAAGATATCAAATATGCAGATAAATGATGTGATAGATTATGAGATAAATTCCACAAAAATAAGCGGAGTCTATGAGGCTGACGAGCTAAATAGATACAATGATAAAGATGAATTTTTGAGTTTTAAAGCAAAAATTTTAAGAGGAAATTTAAAACATTTTTTAAACTCAGACAAAGCAATCTCACAAAATGACGAAATCATCTTTCAAAAGAATGCGAACTATGAAAACAACGATAGTTTGAGATTTATAAGTGACGAAGTGATATATGGAACAAAAACAAAAATAGTAAGATCTGAAGCAAATTTCACGCTCATAAGAAATAATGATAAGGCACTGGGTGAGAGTGGAAGCTATGATCTTGGCAAGAAACAAACGCAGGTAAAAGGGTTAAGGGCATGGGTAGAAGAAAATCAGCGATTTTAGCGGTGATATTGGGTTTTACATTTTTAAATGCAGAGCAAGTTGAAATCACATCAAATGATTTTTTTGCAGATGAGAATAAGCAAACTAGTGAATTTATAGGTAATGTAAATATCAAAAAGGGCTCATTTGATGAGCTTAAGGCAGATAAGGTGGTCGTCTATTTTGACAAAAAACGCCAACCTATAAAATATGTGGCTACTGGCAATGCTAGAGCAAGAATTTTTATAAAAGATAAGCACTACGACGGCAAAGGCAATACTCTTACATACGAGCCAGAAAAACAGATCTATACTGTTAGTGGAAATGGCTATTTGCATGAAGTAGAAACTGATAAGAATGTTTATGGTGAAAAGATAGTTGTTAATCAAAAAGATGGCACGTATAGTGTAAATAGTGATGAAAAAAAGCCTGTTAAGTTTATCTTTCAGGTAGAGGAAAAAGATAAGTGATAAGGCCACTAGGTGCTAAATTTATCACATCAAGTCCAAGTATAAAAGAGGCTCCAAGCTTCGTAACAAGCGAAGTTGTCTTTTTGGGTAGATCAAATGTTGGTAAAAGCAGCCTCATAAATACACTTGTAAATCAAAAAAATCTAGCCAAAAGCTCATCGACTCCTGGTAAAACTCAGCTTATAAATTTTTTTGAGGCCGAGTTTTGTGAGCAAAAAGATGAGCAGGAAGAAAAAGATAAATTTAAGCTCATTTTGGTTGATTTGCCAGGCTTTGGCTATGCAAAAGTGGCAAAAACAAAGCATGATGAATGGCGCAAAAATTTAGATGAGTTTTTGAAATTTAGAAGCGACATTAGACTTTTTATACATCTAATTGACGCTAGACATTTTGATTTAGACATAGACGTAAATGTAGATGCTTATCTAAAAAGCTTTTTAAGGGCTGATCAGAAAATTTTAAATTTATATACAAAAAGCGATAAGCTAAATCAAAGCCAAAAGAGTGCGGTAATGAAATTTGACCCAAGCGGTATCTTGGTCTCAACTCTTAATAAAAGCGGTATCGAAAAGGCTAGAGAAGCCATCATGAATAACGCTCTTGGTAGATAAAATGCAAACCATAAGCAGCTTAGATATTAAAATTTTTAAAGAATTTTGGTGGGCTGTTTTTTTATTCTCATATGAGATCGCAACTACGCAATTTGGCTTTTTGCCACCACTCATTGGTATTTTTTTTACTTATATGATTTTGGAGTATTCAAGAAAACAAAAGCAATACGACGAGTTTAAGCACAATTGGTACTTTGCGATAATTTTTATAATATTTGCTGAGCAAATTCATGGATTTCATCTTTTTTCAACAATTATTGCATTTTTGCTTTTTTATAATTTTATTTTAGACTGGCTATATACCACGATGAAGTGGCGAAACTGCCTACTTATCATCTTTGTAGCAGCTGGATATACTTTAACATTTCTTGTAAATAATCTATTTGCTTACGTTTTAAATGAGCAAAATTTAGCATTTTCGTCTGAATATCTATTTTTTATAGCATTTGAAAGTATTTTTGCTATTGTTCTTTTTAGGGATAAAGTGCTATGAGAATGCGCATAGTCTTTAGTGTGATCGCTCTTTTTTGGATTATACTTTTGGGACGAATTTATCACCTAAGCATAAACTCAAATACCTACTACAATGAGATCGCAGAACAAAACGCGATAAAGACTATCTATATTCCGCCAGTTAGGGGTATTATTTTTGATACACATGATAAGCCAATGGCTGTTAATCGTCTTGGCTTTTCAGTATCCATTAGACCTCATTTAAGTGCTAATAAAAAGGTAAAAATTTTAGATGATGAGCTAGCTTACATTGGCTCACTATTTAGCGATCTAAATGTTACAAAGCTTAAAAATGAATACACAAAAAATGACTCAGCTTATAACCAAGATTTTATAAATGTGGTCGAATTTATTGATTATGATAAATTTTTACCATTTTTTGCATCGCTTTCTTTGCGTGAAAATTTAGAGATAAGGCCCGCTTCAAAACGCCATTATCCGTATAACGATCTAGCTTCTCACATTATCGGCTATGTCGGTAGGGCAAATCAAAAAGATATGGATAATGATCCTTTGACAAAGCTTACAAATTACATTGGTAGAAGTGGTGTGGAGCGGTTTTATAATCCTATTTTGCAAGGAATACAAGGCTTTAAAAAAATAAAGGTAAATGCCTTAAATGAAGAGGTTGAGCAGGTAAATTACCAAGCGCCACAAAGTCAAAATATCAAGCTTGCAGTCGATCTTGAGCTTCAGCAGTTTGTGGCCGATGTCTTTGGCAAAGATGCAGGAAGCGTCATAGTTATGAGTCTAAAAGACGGTGCTATCATAGCTGCTGGTAGCTTTCCAGAGTACGATCTAAACCCATTTGTACTTGGAATTTCTCAGCCTGAATGGGAAGAGCTTGTAAAAAACGTCGATCACCCTTTTACAAACAAGCTAATAAACGGCCTTTATCCGCCAGGTTCGGTCGTAAAAATGGGTATGGCGCTAGCGTTTTTGGATAATGGCATGAGTAAATACGATAGCTTTTTTTGTAGTGGCTCGTATGAGCTTGGAGGACGTAAATTTCGCTGCTGGAACTCTCACGGACATGGAAATGTTAATATGAATACGGCAATTAGAGAGAGCTGTGATGATTATTTTTATAAAGGTAGTCAAAAGATCGGCATAGACGCTATTGTACCGATACTTGAGCGTATGGGGTTTGGTAGAAAAACCGAGGTTGATTTACCAAATGAATTTGTAGGGACTTTGCCAAGTAGAGAGTGGAAGATGAGAAAGTATGGCAAAGCGTGGTTTCAAGGCGAGACCCTTATCACTTCTATCGGACAGGGAAATTTCTTGGTCACGCCTATGCAAGTGGCAAAATATACAGCAGGCCTTGCAACTGGGCTAAATGTGACTCCACATTTTTTAAAGAGCATTGATGACAAGGATGTTGATTTTACACCAACAGATGATGCTTTTACGCCGTTTGAGAAGTCGCAGTTACCAGCCATTAGGCATGCAATGTATGAAGTGGCAAATCACCCAAGAGGAACGGCAAATAGGCATTTTATTGGAAGCCTAGTTAAAGTTGCTGCAAAGACCGGTACTGCCCAGGTAGTTGGAATTTCTCAAACTGAAAAGAAGCGTATGAAAGAAGAGGATATGGCGTATTTGCAAAGATCCCATGCATGGATGACTACATATGCGCCCTATGAAGATCCGCAATATGTCATTACAATGGTTATCGAGCATGGTGCCATGGCGGAAGTGCGGCTGGGCCAAAAATTGCTCAAATTTATAATAAACTTGTTGAAATGGGATATATAAATTTAGAAAAAATCCAAAGTGATCAAAATAAAAAACAAGACAACAAGAAAAAATAAAGATCACTAAAAAGCTGTGGCAGTAACCACTTACTTATAAATTTTTACCTTGTGCTTGGTGCGTTTTGGCTAAATTTATCAACTACTTTTTAATCCTCCTTATTAAATTTTGGCAAGGTTGACTGAGAATTTATGTTTTTGGTAGGTAGCAAGAGTCTAAGCGTTGATATATCTTTAAATCTTAACAAAATGTGGTGATTAGGAAAAATATCAATTTCCAAAATGTTTAAATATAGTAAAACGTAGCAAAGCAAGATATCTCTTTGCTACTTTTAGAGGCTCATAAGGAAAATTTTTGATTTTTATATGAGATTTTATCAGTAGCATTTGCCTTTTTAAAGCCATTTAGCCTTAATCTACAGCTATCGCAAAGTCCGCATGCCTCGTCCTCGCTCTCGTAGCAGCTCCAAGTAAGCTCTAGTGGCGAGTCAAGCTCAAGCGACTTTGCTACGATGTCAGCTTTGCTTAAATTTACAAGTGGAGTAATTATCTCGCACGAAAAACTAGGCGATGTACCCAAATTTATAGCCTTGTTTATGCTTTTTATGAAGCTTTCTTTGCAGTCAGGATAGCCTGAACTATCTTCTTCTACGACACCGATATAGATAGCTTGTGCATTTTCTTTTTCGGCAAGTGCGGCAGCGACTGAGATAAAAATACCATTTCGAAAAGGCACGTAAGTATTTGGCACATCTTTTTCCACCCCATCTTTTCTTATTTGTAAGCTTTCATCAGTCAAAGAATTTCCGCCTATTTGGGCAATAAAGCTAACATCCAAACTCATCTTTTTTGTAATGCCTAATCTTTCACAAATTTCGTTAAATGCAAGTTTTTCGCGTTTCATCGTTCTTTGGCCATAGTCAAAATGAAGTGCTACAATATCATACCCAGCCTTTTTTGCCATTACAGCACAAAGCGTACTATCCATACCGCCACTCATTATACAAACTGCTTTTTTCATATTTTGCCTTTTATTTTTGCTAGAATTATACAAAAAGTTACTAAGGAAAGAGCCTAAAATGATACTTTGCGAAGAGAGCTATCCAAAAATTTTAGATGAAATTTGTGAATATTTGACACTAGGAGAAATCGAGCTAGTTTTTGTCGATAAAGAAGAGATGAGAGAACTGAATAAAACTGAGCGAGGCATTGATAAAACGACAGATGTTTTAAGTTTTCCGCTTGAGCTTGTCATTCACGCCCCACTTGGCTCAATCGTTATAAACAAAGATATAGTAAAAGAAAAAGCTGCAGAGCTAAATCATAGCGAAGATGCCGAAACCGCACTACTTTTTACACATGGATTGCTTCATATCTTGGGATTTGATCATGAAAAAGATGATGGCGAAATGAGAGAAAAAGAGTGCGAGGTTATCAAGAAATTTGAGCTGCCTAAAAGTCTAATCGTAAGAAGTGAGGATGTTAGGCTAATTGATCTTATAAATAATAAAAATTTAAAAGAGTAGATTTTCTTCAGATGCTTTGTGAAGCTCTTCTAAAAGCTCCTCTTTTTGGCATAAAATCAATATATAGATAAAATTTTTAAGCTTTTTTATCTCGCTTAAATTTTTAAAGTAGATTGCGTTTTGTACTTTTAATAACGAGCCTTCTGGTAAGCAAATTTTTATCTCATCAGGGCTAAATTTTTTATTTAAAAATATACTTTGGCTTATGAATAAATCTTCATCGCTTTCAGTAATTATGGCTCTAAAGCTATTTCCAAAACTAGTAGGAATAAAATTTTTATCTATAAAAATCGGGTCAAAATGCCCGTGAATCCTACCTTCGTAAGGCTTAAATGAAATTTTATTGCTATCAAGAAATTTTAAAAGCCCATAAAACATCCCAGCAAAAACTCGTGGTATGTTTAAGTTTTGATAGTATGTTTGCTTAAATACTGTGTTTGTAAAAAAGATCGAGCTTGGATTTATCTCGTGCATAGTCGTATCTGTGTAAATGGTCTCAAAAAGAGGCGATATTCGCTGAAGTGTTCTTGTGTCATCGCCAAAAAAGACATCAAAGACCTTTGCGTGAAAAATTTGATTAAAAAGCTCAGTGATATTTTTTGACATGACGTGTGCGTTAGAGCCAAGCTTTGATTTTTCTAAAAAGTCATTTATAAAAGGATTTACGGCGCAAAATTTTAAATCTTTGTGAGTAGCCTCAAATCTCATGAGTTTTATCATGGCGGTTTGTAAGCTACTAACTTTTAAAAAAGCGATCTCTTTATCGATAATTGGCACATTATCTTCGCTAATTATGGCGTATGCGCCTTGTTTAATCGCTGTTTCTATGTCGCTATCATTTGCGTTTAAGCAAATATATGCAAAGCCACGTCTTACATGCTTTAGCTCGAAAACAAACTCGCTTACGCTAGTTATCGTCGGTGCATTTAGAGCCTCGGCATTTATTAGACGAGTTAAATTTTCTATTGTCATTTAGCCAACGATCGCGCCATTTTTAACTTTACCTTGCGTACCAAGAAGTGTTAGCGAGCCATCAGATGCGCTTAGGATCATGCCTTGAGAGACATATTTTTTCATCATCGTTCGCTCTTTTAAATTTGCTAAAACGCAAACTTGCTTACCAATAAGCGAGCTAGGCTCGTAGTATTTTGCGATGCCAGAAAGAATTTGACGTGGCTGCTCCTCGCCAAGATCTATCTTAAATTTAAGCAGTTTCTCACTACCCTCGACTCTCTCGCACTCGAGCACTTCACCTACTTTTATCACCACCTTTGCAAAGTCATCAATGCTAATGATATCTTCCTCTCTTTTCTCTTCTTTTGGCTCAGTTTTTACCTCAACCTTTGGCTCATTTGCCTCGCTCATTAGCTCTTTTTCTATCCTTGGGAAAAGTGGCTCAGTGGCTTTTGCCACAAAATTTAAAATTTCATTTTTTAAGACAAGATTCTCGTAAGAAGCTGTGTCTATGCTAAAGCCAAGCGTGTCAGCTATCTTAGCACAAGTTTTTGGCATGGCTGGACTAAGTAGTATCGCCACTTTTGCAAGCAAATTCGCACAAAGTGCCACAAGCGCGTTTGCCTCGTCAGTTTTGCCAGCTTTTACAAGTGACCATGGCTCATACTTCGCAACGGCTGCGTTTGCAAGCGTTACGACTTTCCAAAGATCCTCTAAATAGCGGTTTGTAGCTAAAATTTCTAAATTTTTATAGCCTCATCAAGGTAGCCTTTTGCTTCATCAAGCTCAGCTTTGTGAAATTTGAGCACATCTTTTGAGCCGATTTTATAGTCGCTATACTTTGCACTCATGCCAACAATGCGACTTAGCAGGTTACCAAGTCCGTTGCCAAGCTCTGAGTTTATGCGCTCGATCAAAGCCTTTTGGCTGTAGTCGCCATCTTGACCAAATGGTACCTCTCTAAGCAAAAAGTATCTGAAATTTTCAAGTCCATAAGCGTTTGCAACCTCTCTTGGGTTTATAACATTACCCTTACTTTTGCTCATCTTTTCGCCATTTATGGTCCACCAGCCGTGCGCTGCTACGTGTTTTGGTAATGGCAAGCCAAGACTCATCAAAAATGCTGGCCAGTAAACTGCGTGAAAACGTAAAATATCTTTGCCAACGATGTGAGTAGTGTATGGCCAAAGATCCATTCTAGCGTCATCTCTTGAATATCCTAGTGTTGTTAGGTAGTTTATAAGCGCGTCAAGCCAGACGTACATAACGTGCTTTTCATCGTTTGCGCTCTTTGGTAGCTTTATGCCCCAGTCAAAGCTCGTTCTAGTTACTGAAAGATCTTTTAGTCCACCTTTTACAAAGCTTACGACCTCGTTTTTCTTACCTTTTGGGATGACGCAAAGCTCGTCATTTTCGTACCATTTTAAAAGCGCGTCTTCATATTTTGAAAGCTTGAAAAAGTAGCTCTCTTCTTTGACTAAAGACGTCACGCGGCCACAGTCTGGACAGTGGTTGTCTTCTAGTAGGTCTCTTTGGTTAAAAAAAGTTTCACAGCTAACGCAGTAAAATCCCTCATATTCGCCTTTGTAAATGTCGCCATTTGCTTGCATCTTTTCAAAGACATTTTGTACGGTTTGCTTGTGCTCTTCGTCGGTCGTTCTTATAAAATGATCATAGCTTATCTCAAACTCATCCCAAAGTGACCTAAATTTAGCGCTAATCTCGTCGGCGTACTCTTTTGGAGTCTTGCCTCTAGCACGAGCTGCTTGCTCGATCTTTTGTCCGTGCTCGTCTGTGCCCGTCATAAAGTAGGTCTCTTTGCCTTGCAAGCGGTTAAATCTAGCAAGTGTATCGGCGATGATGGTCGTATATGCGTGGCCAATGTGTGGCACGTCGTTTACATAGTATATTGGGGTCGTTATATAAGCTTTTTCTTTCATATTTTTCCTTTTATTTTAAAAATCAAATCCGCCATCGCTGCCAGTATTACCCTTTGACATCGAGTTATAGCAGCTATTTACGTACTCTTTTCTTGTCTCGCAGTCAAAAAATACTTCGCAACTAAAGCAGCTTTTTTGCCCTTTTTGGCTTTGGCACTCTTGCAAAATTTTTGCCTTTTGCTTTAAGGCTAGCTCAAATGCATCAAGTGACTCGCTTGCTTGTGTTTCTTGCATTATTTTTGCTCGTAAAATTTATGCAAAAGAGAAATTTCATCACGTGAGCCAAAAAAGCATGGCGTTGTTTGGTGAATTTTTTCTATTTTTATATCAAAAAGCGTTTGATTTTTACCGTTTGAGGTTGCGCCCTTTGCGTTTTCATATATGAAGGCAAATGGCAATACCTCAAAGACTACTCTTAGCTTGCCATTTGGATGATCGCTCGTTGCTGGGTAGCTAAAAAGACCGCCACCTTTTAGCAAAATTTGATGTAGGTCGCTTACCATCGCACCTGAGTATCTTAGTCTGTAGCCCTCGTTAAATAGCTCGTTTATAAAATTTCTATGTGTTTGGCTCCAGCCTTTTTGCGTGGCTCCCGTGGCATTTAGCTTGCCTTTTTCTTTTAGCTCAAGCTCTTTTACAAATTTAAACTCGCCATCTTTGCCAAGTCTATAAAATTTAGGCAAGGCGCCCTTTTTCTCGGCAATTACCAGCTCAAGTCTTGGACCATAGATGCTGTAAGCTGCGGCTATTAAATTTTCTGGTTTTACTTCATTTTCGTAGATACCAAAGATCGAGCCAACGGCAAAATTTACATCAACTAGGCTTGAGCCATCAAGCGGATCATAAGCGATTATAAATTTAGCATTTTTGTTTATCTCAAGCTCGTCCTCTTTTTCTTCGCTAATTAGTGCTTTTACGCAGGCAAGCTGCTTAAATTTAGCCGTGATGATCTCGTCGCTTTTGACATCAAGCTTTAGCTGGGTGTCGCCGGTCGCATTTTCGTGAGTTGTGTAGCCAAGATCGGCGTATTTTATCACTTCGCTTATCTCTTTTGCGATATATTTGATGGTGTTAAAAATTTGGTTTAGTTCTTGCATTATACAGCCTTTGCATTTTTGATTATCCACGCACAAATGGCGTCTATATCGTCTAAATTTATATTTTTTATCTCGTAAGGAATTTGTTTTTTGTATGTTGCGATAGCATCTGAAAAGCTAAGATATTTTTCATCTATTTCATCTTTAAAAACGCTTAATCTTGGTAGTGGAAGCGTCTTTAACCCCTCGACTAATAGCATATCAAACTCGCCTAGCATTTTAATGACGTCGCTAATTTCTTGTGGATTTTGTGAAAAATAAGTTGTTCTAGTCGGACTCATCACAACCACATCTGCTCCGGTTTGAGAAAATTTAAAGCTATCCTTGCCTTCAACATCAAATTTGGCCTTGTCGCCCGGGTCGTGTTTTACTATCGCGACTTTCAAACCATCATCTATAAATTTTTTTGCTACCTTTAAAATAAGAGTCGTTTTTCCGCTATTTGAAGGGCCAGAAAAAGCGATAGCAAGTCTTTTCATAAGAACCTTTTTTGTTAAAATTTCTCGCGATTATAACTTATGTTGGCTTTAAAATTTATGAGTGAAATTTAAAAATTAAAATGCTAAAATGGCAGAAATTTTAGAAATTTAAGAGTTTTTATGAGCAAATTTATATCGTTTTTTGTATTCATTTTGATGATATTTGGCTGTGCTGGTGAAAAAGTAATCGTGCATGAGCCGTTAAAAAATGAGCTTTTGGCCTACACAAGCAAGAGCGAGATCATTGACGGCACTGATAGAACGCTAATTGTAGCAACCTATCTAAATCCTATTTATAACTCAAATTTAGATGCAAGCAAAGAGCACTTTTTGGTGGCCATAAATCCAAAAGAGCACGCTAGTGAGCTAAATAATATCAAGGTAAATAACGACTCAAACGCCACAAATGCAAGACTGCTTGATGAAAACAACGAGATGCTTAAATTTGCTGGATTTTCTATGCCTTGGGCGGTCTATTACGAAGTGACCGCACCAAGTAAGCAAAGCGACGATCTTGCACTTAGTTTCGAAATTTATCAGTCAAAGCAGGTTTTGTTAAATTTTCGAAAAGTTGCGAAATCTTTATACTGGAACCATTAAGCGCCATATAGATCACGTAGTTTGCAAGCACCTTCTTGCCGTAGTTTCTAGTCTCAGCCACAGGGACTAGCTCGATCGATAAAAACGGCTCAAATTTACCTTCTTTAAACATATCATCTCTTGTGATGACTTTTTTGGTAAAGCCGATACCGCCGTTATACGCGTAGGCCGTAAAGAGCGGATGATAAAGAAATTTATCAAGGTAGTTTAAGTGGTGATTTGCAAATTTAAAGGCGACATCTGTTTTAAAAAGATCGTCCTGGTCAAAATTTGGAATTTTTAGCTCTTTTTTGCCGATCGCATTTGCAAGAAATGGCATAAACTGCATCATTCCAAGGGCGTAAGAGGTAGAAACGACGCTTGGGATAAAGAGACTCTCTTGTCTAGCCAGAGCGTAGATCATTGACTTTCTCTCGTTGCTGATACCCTCAAGCTCAGGAGAGCTTGGCATCAAGAAGTATTGCTTCTCCCAGCCATGCGCCTTTTGCATGAAGTATGCATAGGCGCCGATGCTTTCGTTTGTATAAAATTTCTTCGCAAATTCGCTTGCTTGCGTGGCATTCATATCTTTTGCAAGGGCTGCAGTTTTGTTCCATAAAAACGGATCGCTCACGTCAAAATTTTCGATATTTTGCTTGCTAGGTTTTGGTACGATGACTTCAAGTGGTTCGCCACCAATCAAATCTCTTGCGTAAAGCGAGTATATATTTGTATCCTTGCTGGCACTTAACTCTTTTAAAAAGCTTTCGTTTTTGCTTATCTGATAGAGCCAAAATGTCGCATTGTCTCTTTGCCAAGCCCTTTCAAGGGTATTTTTGGCTCTTGCAAAAAGACTAAAAGCGATATCGTCTTGTCCTAGTAGAATCGCATTTAATCCAAGCGTAAAAGCATCACTTTTTTCAGTGACAGCTGGATCAATACTCAGCAAATTTCTTCTAAAATCTTCATTTTTCTTGTTAAAAACAAGGTCGTTTAATAAATTTGTAAAGCCTTTTTGAGAGTATAGCTTAGTCATAAAATTTGCGTCAAAATTTGCACTAAAAAGTGTGTTTTTATTTTGTGAGCTAGAGGCGTTAAAAAGTTCTAAAAAACTCTTTGTATCGTTTAGATTTACAAATGCCTGGGCCGGATTTGCCTCGTTTAAAGTGCGTAAAATCCTAGCTTTTTCTGGGTTTGTGCTTGCAAGATTTGCCGCTAAAATTTCACGAGTTTTGCTATCAAGTTTTAGAGAAAAGCTCATCGTTGTTAGTAAATTTTGGCAAGCCAAGCTAGCAGTTGTAATGTTGCTTGCACTTATGTCAGGACATTTGCTAGGGGCTGCTTTGGGAGGTAAAATTTTATTGATTGATTTTTGAACTAAGCCACTTTTTCTAAAAACGTCGCGTGAAAGCTCAGCTATCTGCTCCTTTGTGTAGCTGCCTTCGTTTATAAGGCGGTTTATGTAGTAGTCTTTTGCAAGGCTTTTTGGCTCGTTTTTTAGCTCCTCGTAGGTGTAAATTTTAGCTAAAAGAGCAACGCAGGCTAAAGAGAGGATACTAAAGTGACGCAGCAAAAACAAATAAAAGCCTTATTAAAAATTGATCTATGAGTTGAAGTGCTAAAAGCACGATGAGTGGGGAAAAGTCGATGCCGTTAAATTCTGTTTTGATGTAGCGTCTGAGGAAGCTATAAACAGGATCAGTCAGCCTATAAAGTAGCTGCACGACTGGCGAGCTAGGATCAGGCTTGACCCAGCTAATGAGTGCTGCCGCGATGATGACCCAAGTATAGACCGTAATAATAAGGTGCAAAATGTTTGCAATCGCTGAAAATAGAGTGGAAAGTATCATTTTTGCTCCTAGATTAAAATTTTGCCTAGATCATCTTTGATGAGTGGATAGAGCTCGCTAAGCTCAGGGCCGTGAAGGTCGTTTGTAAGAAGCGCACGTAGCGGCATGAAAAAGTTTTTGCCTTTTAAATTTGTAGCGCTCATAAGCTCTTTTTTAAACTCATCAAATGTTTCGCACGGTTTTAAATTACGAGCTGCTTTTTTGATGATCTCAAATTCATTTTTATACTCATCTGGAGCTATTTTTGGTGAGTATATAGCCTCAACTTTTGCCTTTATCTCAGGCACTAGCGAGCTTTCTTGAGTGTAAAATTTAACTAGCTCAACCTTGCTCTCATCCACGCCAAATATCTCTTTTATGCGCTCTTTTGAAGCAAGCTTGATGTGTTCTCTATTTATCTGCTCAAGTTTTTTCACGTCAAATCTAGCAGGTGAGCGTGAAATTTTAGTTATATCAAACCACTTTACCGCCTCTTCAATGGTAAAAATTTCGGTTGGAGTTTTGTTGCCAAGAAGTATCAGATAGTTAGCGATCGCCTCAGGTAAAAATCCCTGCTCAAAGAGCCATTTTACGCTTGATTCGTTCTCGCGTTTGCTCATTTTTTTGCCCT